>CAXBIR010000030.1:0-28856 GCA_963975825.1 uncultured Polaribacter sp. | reverse complement strand
AATGGAAGATTATAAGATTGATATTATGATTGAATCTGGTCCAAATGCCAGAACAGTTCAAATTAACTTAGAACCTTTTACTTTAATTGGTGCAACCACACGTTCTGGTTTATTAACTGCTCCAATGAGAGCTAGATTTGGAATTAGTAGTCGACTTCATTATTATAAAACAGAACTATTAACTACAATTATACAAAGAAGTGCACATATATTAGGAGTACCAATTTCTATGGAAGCTGCTATCGAGATAGCGGGTAGAAGTAGGGGAACACCAAGAATTGCAAACGCACTTCTAAGAAGAGTAAGAGATTTTGCACAGATAAAAGGAGATGGAAATATTACTATTGAAATAGCAAAATATGCTTTAGGTGCTTTAAATGTAGATGCACATGGTTTAGATGAAATGGATAATAAAATTTTAGCGACCATTATAGATAAGTTCAAAGGAGGACCTGTTGGTATTTCTACAATAGCAACTGCAGTTAGTGAAAATACAGAAACTATAGAAGAAGTTTATGAACCTTTTTTAATTCAACAAGGGTTTATAATGAGAACACCAAGAGGGAGAGAAGTAACAGAATTAGCTTATAAACATTTAGGAAGAACAAAAGGTAAAACCCAAGGTGAATTATTTTAGTATATGAATATTAAAAAGATAATACCAATTTTAGAATGGTTACCTAATTATAATTCTTCTCTATTTAAAGGAGATTTAATAGCAGGAATTACTGTTGGTATCATTTTAATTCCTCAAGGTATTGCTTATGCACTTATTGCTGGTTTACCGCCTATTTATGGTTTGTATTGTGCTTTAGTACCACAAGTAATGTATGCTATTTTTGGTTCTTCTAGGCAAGTAGCAATTGGTCCTGTAGCTATGGACTCTTTAATTGTTGCAACAGGAGTTTCTACTTTAGCCCTAGCAGGTTCAGAAAGTTACATTTCCATAGCTATATTATTAGCTTTAATGGTTGGAGCAATTCAATTTTTAATGGGGGTTTTTAGTTTAGGTTTTATTGTTAATTTTCTATCAAAGCCAGTTATTACAGGTTTTACTTCTGCCGTAGCTTTAATTATTGGTTTCAATCAATTTAGAAATTTATTGGGAGTTGACTTTGTTCAAAGTGATCAAATACAGATAATTTTAGAAGATATTTGGTATCAAATTTATAGTTTTAACTACCATACTACTGTAATCGGATTAATTTCAGTTATAGTAATTATTATTTTCAGAAAGATAAATAAGAAGATTCCCAATGCTTTAATTGTAGTTATTTTGGGGATTCTAATTATGAAATATTTTGGAAAAAGTTTTGGAGATGTTTCTATAGTAAAAGATATTCCTTCTGGTTTACCAAAGTTTGGAATTCCAAGTTTTGATTTTGAACAAATAAAAGAACTTCTACCAATTGCATTAACACTTGTTATGGTTGGTTATTTAGAAACTATATCTATTGGTAAGTCTTTAGAAGCAAAACAAGATGAATATAGAATTAGACCAAATCAGGAATTAATTGCATTAGGAATTAGTAATATGGTAGGATCATTCTTTAAAGCTTATCCTAGTACATCTAGTTTTTCTCGTTCTGCAATTAACCAAGAGAGTGGCGCCAAAACAGGTATGGCAGCATTAATATCTGTAATAATGGTAATTATTACCTTATTATTTTTAACACCATTATTTTATCATTTACCAAAAACAGTTTTAGCGGCAATTATTATTGTTGCAGTTTTTGGACTGGTAAATTTTAAAGAAGCAGGTTTCTTGTGGAAAGCTAATAAATTAGATTTTTGGCTAATGTTAGCTACTTTTTTAGCAACATTATTACTAGGAATAGAATATGGTATTATTGTTGGGGTAGGTTTATCATTAATTATTTTAATCTTTAGAACATCTAGACCTTATGTTGCTGAATTAGGAAAAGTACCAAATTCTAATTTTTATAGAAACAAAAGTAGATTCGATGAAGTTGTTATAGATGATGATATTCTAGTTTTTAGATTTGATGCACAATTGTTTTATGCTAATTCTAGTTATTTTAGAGATAAGCTAGATGAAATGATGTTAAGAAAAGGAAAGGCTTTAAAATTAATTGTCTTAGATGCAGAAAGCATAAATAGAGTAGATAGTACTGGAGTAGAAATGTTAAAGGAAAGAATAAAGTACTGTCAAAAAAGAGAAATTATATTTTATTTTGCAGGTGTAAAAGGCCCTGTTAGAGATGATTTATTTAGAAGTGGAATATTAGATATTATAGATTTAAAACATTTTTTCATGCGTGCAAATCAGGCAGTTAAGTTTTATAAGACTGGCGATAGAACGCATCAAGAGAAATACGCAAAATACATACACCAAGCTTACGACTAAGCTTAAACTTAAACTGATAATTATCATTTGCTATAAATTAGTAATTATGGTATTTTGAAGTTGTAAAATGAAGAAAAGATTATGGTAATAGAACAAATTTATACAGGTTGTTTAGCTCAAGGAGCATATTATATAGAAAGCAAAGGAGAAGTTGCAATAATAGATCCCTTAAGAGAAGTACAAGATTACATAGATAGAGCAGCAAATAATAATGCTAAAATTAAATATATTTTTGAAACTCATTTTCATGCAGATTTTGTTAGCGGACATGTAACTTTAGCTGAAAAAACAGGAGCAAAAATTGTTTATGGACCAACAGCAAAAACAAATTTTGATGCAATTATAGCAGAAAATAATCAAGTTTTTAAAGTAGGTGATATTACAATTACAGTATTACATACACCTGGTCATACAATGGAAAGTTCTTGTTATTTGCTAAAAGACGAGAAAGGTAAAGATTATGCCTTATTTAGTGGAGATACACTTTTCTTAGGAGATGTTGGTAGACCAGATTTGGCACAAAAAGGAGACGTTACTGAAGAAGATTTAGCAGGTTTTTTGTTTGACAGTTTAAGAAATAAAGTAATGCCTTTAGCAGATGATGTAATTGTTTATCCTGCTCATGGTGCAGGTTCTGCATGTGGTAAAAACTTAAGTAAAGAAACAGTTGGTACAATTGGTAATCAGAAAGAAACCAATTATGCTTTAAGGGCAAACATGACTAAAGAAGAGTTTGTAAAAGAAGTTACAGATGGTTTATTGCCTCCGCCAGCTTATTTTCCTTTAAATGTTAAGTTAAATAAAGAAGGATATAAATCTATAGATGATGTTATTAAAAATAGTGCAAAACCACTATCTGTTAAAGATTTTGAATTAATTGCAAATGAAACAGATGCAATTATTTTAGACGTAAGACATCAAACAGAGTTTATAAAAGGATTTATTCCTCAATCTATTTTTATTGGAATAGATGGTGGCTTTGCACCTTGGGTTGGCGCATTAATTAAAGATATTACACAGCCAATTTTATTAGTTGCTCCAGAAGGAAGAGAAGAAGATACAATTACCAGGTTATCTAGAGTTGGTTTTGATAATGTTTTAGGGTATTTAGACGGAAGTTTTGCTTCTTGGAAAGATGCAGATAAAGAAATTGATATTTTAGAATCTATTTCAGCAACTACTTTAGAAGAGAAAATAGCAGAAAAAAGACCCGTTTTTGACGTAAGAAAGCCTGGGGAATTTGCTAGTGAACATATAAATGTAGCAGAAAGTACACCTTTAGACTTTTTAAACAATCATATTTCTGAGTTTCCAAAAAAAGAAAAATTTTATGTGCATTGTGCAGGAGGTTATCGTTCTGTAATTGCAGCTTCAATTTTAAAAGCTAGAGGGTTTCATAATGTGGTAGATGTTGCAGGAGGTTATGCTGCAATTAGAAATACAAATATTGAAAGAACAGCAACTGTTTGTCCTTCAACATTAAAATAATACACATGAAAAATGTTTTGTGTCTTTTATTAATGAGTTTCTTTTTTATAAATTGTAACTCTCAACAAGAAGTTAAAACAATTTCTACGACTGAATTAAAAGTATTGTTGAAGAATAAAAAAGTACAGTTATTAGATGTTAGAACTCCTGCTGAAATAAGTGAAGGAGTAATAAAAACAGCATTTTTTGTTAATTATTTTGACCCAGATTTTTATAATAAAGCAGTAAAAAAATTAGATAAAAGTAAACCTGTTTATTTGTATTGTAGGTCTGGTAATAGAAGTGGAAAAGCTTCAAGAATGTTGAAAGAAAAAGGATTTGAAGTCTACAATGTTTTAGGCGGATACAACCAATGGAAAAAAGAAAACTAAAAATTATGACAACAGAAATTCAAATAGAAAATTTAAAATGTGGCGGTTGTGCTGCTACTATTAAAAAAGGATTACTAGGTTTAGATAATATAAATGAGGTAAATGTAGATGTAGAAAACTCTATTGTATCTATAACTTCAGAAAACGAAAATCTAGAATTAATTAAAGAAAAATTATCTAAACTTGGTTACCCAGAAGTTGGAGATAAGAATACAATTGTACATAAAGCAAAATCATTTGTTAGTTGTGCTGTTGGTAGAATAGATTCATAAATAAAAAAAAGCGAGCATAAAGCTCGCTTTTTTTTATTGTATTTGTTTTTAACCTAAATAGGTTCTTAACATTTGTGTTTTAGATTTAGATTGTAGGCGCATAATTGCACGCTGCTTTAATTGTCTAACACGTTCTCTTGTTAAATCGAATTTCTCTCCAATTTCAGACAAGCTAGAGGCTACTTCATTAATACCATAATACATTTTAATAACTTTGGCTTCTTTAAACGTTAAAGTGTCTAATGCTCTATTTATTTCAATTTTTAAAGATTGTTTCATCAATTCGTTATCTGGTTTTGGCGAATCTCCAGATTGTAAGAGGTTGTATAGGTTAGAATCTTCACCTTCTTTAAAAGGAGCGTCCATAGAAACGTGTCTACCAGAGTTTTTTAAAGATTGTTCAACTTCACTTTCAGACATGTCTAACTGTTTAGCAATTTCTTTATTAGTAGGCATTCGTTGTTCATCTTGCTCTAATCTTGCATATATTTTTCTTATTTTATTAATACTACCAATTTTATTTAAAGGTAAACGTACAATTCTAGATTGTTCTGCTAGTGCTTGCATTATTGCCTGACGAATCCACCATACAGCATAAGATATAAACTTAAAACCTCTAGTTTCATCAAAACGTTTAGCAGCTTTTACTAAACCTAAATTTCCTTCATTTATTAGATCAGATAGTTTTAAACCTTGTCCTTGATATTGTTTAGCTACAGAAACAACAAATCTTAAATTTGCACTTACAAGTTTATCTAATGCTCTATTATCTCCTTTTTTAATTTTTAAAGCTAGTTCTACTTCTTCATCTGCAGTAATAAGTCCAATTTTACTAATTTCTTGAAAATATTTTTCTAAAGATTTTGCATCACGATTGGTTACTTGTTTTACAATTTTAAGTTGTCTCATCTGATTCTTTTGTAGTTTTTAAAGTATTAATTAAAGTAAATAGGTATTAAAAGAAGAAGTTCTTTTAATCAATTAAAAAGTGCTGAAATAAAGATGAAAATTAGAAAACAAGAAGAGTGAATTTTACAAATTGATAAAAATCAATAGCCTTAATTCTTGTGTTTTTATTTGTGAAGTAATGTGTCTTTTTCATCGATTTTTAATATACGAAAAAACGAGCGATTTTCCTAAGAAAATGCTCGTTTTGTTGCTTTATTAATTAAAATCAATCAAAAATGATTGAAAAATGATGTTTTTTTAAAATTTTAAAGAAACACCAACTAAGAAATTTCTTGTTGCTTGTGGGTAGTAACCTGCACCATCTACAGTAGTTGTTACACCTGCATTAGACCAAGTATCGTCATATGTATAATAATAACCTCTGTCTACATATTCTTTATTAAATATATTATTTACCAAAGCAGAAAATACTACAGATTTAAAAACATTAGTTGTTTTAAGTTCGTAAACTATATTTAAATCAGAAGTAAAAAAGCTCTTTAAAACATCGTTTGTAGAAACTGCGCTGCTAAAATTACTCATAAATTGTTTACCTACATATTTAGATAAAAAAGAGAATTGTAAATTTTGTAATGGTGTATAAGTAAAAATATTTCCTATTACTACATCAGGAGAAAAAGATAAATCTGTTTTACCTAAAGCTTGTGGTTCTGCAATACCATCTCTTGTTATAAAGAAACTTCTGTTTTTATTAGAACTAAAAGCTGCATTTGGTCTAATAGAGAAATAGTCATTTAAACGAATATCTGCATCTATTTCTAAACCTAATCTATAACTACTACCAGAAGTTGCTCTTACTGGCGCACCAACATCATCTAAAGCACCAGTTAAAACTAACTGATTCTTATAATCCATATAATAAATATTGGTATTTAATTTTATGTTTTCAGACTTTAATCTCCAACCAAATTCTAAATCATTTAATGTTTCAGGAGTTGTAACTCCATTTTCAAAATCGTTTCTGTTTGGTTCTCTATTTGCTACAGCAAAAGAAGTATATAAACTGTTTTTATCATTAACTTTAAATGTTAAACCAACTTTAGGGTTAAAAAAACTGAAGTTTGCATCTACATCTATTGGTACAATATCATTGGTAATTCCTTTGGTTTCATAACCAACAAATCTTCCCTGTAAATCTATATAACCAGCAAGTTTTTCAGAAATATCAAATGTAGCTTTTGCAAATAAAGAGAAATCTGTTTTTTTAGCATCAGAGAAATAATAACGATCTCTAATATTTACATCTGGTGCTAAATCTTCTCCCCAAATTACTTCACCAAAATGGTCTCCAGAATAGTTAGAGTAAGAAACTCCTGTAATAAGGTTTAGCTTATCTGTTTTGTAGTTTGTGTTAAAGTTTACAACATAAAAATCGTTGTCTAACCAACGTCTAACAATTACATCTGTACCATCTACAATTAGGTTACCATAATCTGCAGCATCTCTTTCTGCTTTATATTGTTCAAAAAAACCAGAACCTTTTGTATAATTTAAAGCAAGATTTGTAGACCAATTATCATTTAACTTTTCGTTCCAATGTAATTGGTAATGATTTTGATTATAATCATCTACTTCGTTATCATAAGTATAAGGGTTCTGTCTTCTATCTTCTTTTAATTGATCTATAGTTAAACCTTCCCAAGCTTGGTAAGTTTTCTCTTTTCCGCCAAAAGTAATTGCTTTTATTAACGTGTTTTCATCGGTATAACTTCCTTGTAAATAGTAAGATTTTAAATCTGCAAAAGCTCTGTCTACATAACCATCAGAATAAATATTAGACAAACGTCCTGCAATTTCTATATGATCATTAATTTTTCCTGTACTAAATTTTACTGTATGTTTTCTAGTACCAAAAGAACCAAAAGAATTATTAATTTCTGCTGAAGCATCTTCAGAAACAGCATCTGTTAAAATATTTAAACTAGCACCAAAAGCACCAGAACCATTTGTAGATGTACCAACACCACGTTGTAATTGTAGGTTCTGTGTAGAAGAGGCAAAATCACCTAAATTAACCCAAAAAGTACCATGACTTTCAGCATCATTGTAAGGTATACCATTTACAGTAACATTAATTCTTTCTCCGTTAGAACCACGAACACTCATATACGTATAACCAACACCTGCACCAGCATCTGAAGAAGAAACTACAGAAGGCATGTAATTTAATAAAACAGGAATATCTTGTCCTAAATTACGTTTTGCGATTTCTTTTTTAGATAAATTAGAAAATGTAACAGGCACATCTGCATTTACACGTACAGCAGAAACCAAAACTTCTTCTAAAACAGTAGAACCAGTATTTAACTGAATTAAATAATTTTCATCTTTAGAAATAATAATTTTTTCTGAAATTGTTTTGTAACCTAAAAAAGAAACTTCAACAGTATAAGTACCTTTGTTTAATTTAATATTAAAATTTCCATCAAAATTTGTTGATGTTCCTTTTTTAATATCTTTCACAAAAACAGAAGCCCCAGCTAAAGGTTTCTTGTTGTCATCTATTACTGTACCAGACAATGTAAAAGATTGTGCGTTTGCAAGTATGCTTACAAACAAGAATAAAAAAATGGTAATTTTTTTCATTTTAAAAATTTAAAACGAATAAAAAGAGGTAATTATTCCTGTATTTAATATTGAATAATTAGTTACGAGTTGTTATGTACAACTTTTATATAAATCCCTAAACAGCATTATCTGTTCTAGGTTCATTGGGTATGATCTCAGCTTTTTAAAGCACCCCTTTATGAGAACGGTGCAAAATTAACTCGGAATAATTTAACGGGAAACTAAAAAGTGATTTATTTTAACTTTTAGGCGAACAGTTAATTTCTCATAACAATTAAGTAAATTTTTATATGAGTTAATTTTTATAAAAAATCTGCTATAAATTTGTGAAAAATATCAATCCAACCATGAAAAATTATTCATCAAAGAGTTCTTTAAAAATAGTAGTTAGTACGTTTTTTGTTTTTTTATTCACTTTGTCTATACAATCTCAAGAAGAAGAATCTAAAAACGAAACAGGTTTAGATAAATTTGTAGAGTATTTTACTTTTTATCCAAATAAAGATAAAGTAGAAAAAGATTCTACCTTATACTTATCAAAAATAATAACAGCACCTATTGTTAGTTATTCTCCAGAAACAAGTTTAGGCTTTGGTGTTGGTGCAAAATATCTTTTTAAATTTAAAGGTAGTGGAGATGAAACAAGAACATCTAATATGCCGGTTTCATTATTATACACTTTAAATAATCAGTTTTTTATTTATTCTGGATTCGAGATTTTTACAAATCAAGAAGAATGGGTAATTTCGGGTAACTTAAGTTTTCAAAATTATCCAAAATATTATTATGGTATTGGTACAGATACACCAGAATCTAATGAAGAAATTTATGATACTTATCAATTTTTAATAGAACCAATTTTATTGAAAAGAGCATTTACTAGGTATTTATTTTTAGGTGGTGGAGTTAGATATAATAAAATTTATAAAACCAAAGTAGAAGAAAATGGTTTGTTAGATACCAATAGACCATCAGGATATGATGGTTCTACATCTACAGGTGTAGAGTTGGCAATTTTGTATGATAGTAGAGATAATATTTTAAATGCATCTAAAGGTTGGTATTTTGAGTTAACTAGAGGGTTTTACAATACTTCTTTAGGCGGAACTCATGATTTTGATTTAACACGGTTTGATTTACGTCACTATTTTACAATTTCAGAATCTAATAATGATGTAATTGCTGTACAAGCTGTTGGGCATTTTGCCAACGGAGATGTACCTCTTTCGGAATTAGCATTATTAGGAAATGAACAAATAATGCGTGGTTATTTAGAAGGAAGGTTTATTGAAGAAAACTTATTGGCTGCACAAATAGAATATAGAAAAACTTTTAATGACAGTAGATTTGGTTTAGTAGGTTTTATTGGAGCGGGAGATGTGTTTAATAAAACTACAGATTTAAATATTGGAGATTTAAAGTTAAATTATGGTGTTGGGCTTCGTTTTATGTTAGATAAAAAAGAAAAATTAAATATTAGATTTGATTATGGTGCTGGAAACGAAACAGATGGAAACTTATACGTAAACATTGCTGAATCTTTTTAATATAAGTTAATCTAATTTAGGTCTTTTTCTAAGAGCTTTTTTTACAGAATTTTTCTGTTTAGAATCTAATCTTTTTTTAATAGAATTTTTTGAAGGTTTCGATTTTTTACGCTTTTTTGGTACAATTAAATTCTTTTTAATTAACTCTAAAAATCGTTTAATAGCCAATTCTTTATTTCTGTGCTGAGAACGTGTTTCTTCGCAAAATAATATGAATGTATTTTCTTTAGTGAGTTTTGTAGAAAGGTTCTTTTGTAATAAAGCTTTTTCTTCATCAGAAAAAGCCAAAGATTTTTCTAAATCAAAAGTTAATTCTATTTTAGAAGATGTTTTATTTACGTGCTGCCCACCAGCGCCAGAACTTCTAATTGCTTTAAAATTTAATTCCTTTAAGATTTCTGTTACGTTCATTAGTAATCTAAAGAATTTCCAAAATCTGTATTTTGGTGTAAAAAATGCATGTCTAAATCTTGTAAAGTATCAGAAAAAGAATGTAAGTTTTCTTTCTCTTCTATAATTTTATTTATAACATTAGTTGCATTTTTTAAACGCGTTTCTTTATCTCCTTTTAGTAAAATATAATTTTTATTATGTTTTTTTAGCGCACTTTCAAACGCATTAAACATTTCTAGGCGTTGTTCTGGTCTATCTCTTAAATCGTCTTCTTCCCAAGGTGTATCTATATAAGTTAATAGATATAAATCGTATTCATTTTTATTAGCTGCTTCATTTAACTTTTCATCTACAAAACCACCATAAAACTCTTCTGAATATACTTTTGTTTCTAATAAATCTGTGTCGCAAATTAAAATTTTGTCAGCTTTTTTAGCTAAAGAATTTTCTAATTTCATTTGCCCTATTGCAATAGGAAGCAAATCTTCTTTTTCACACGTTTTACGCTCGTTATTCCATTTATTTTGTAAATATTCACGTGCAAATTCTGGTGCCCAAACAGTATTGTAATAGCGTGCTAAATGACGAGAAAGTGTTGTTTTACCAGAAGATTCTGGTCCAAATAAAACAACTTTTACGATGTTAATTGGGTCTTGTTTAAGTTCTTTTTCCATGCTAAATAACCAAATATTGCTATAAAAGTAAATATTAAATATTGAATACTAGTAAAAGTAAAGCCTTTGTAAAAATATAGCGGAGCAGAAATAATATCTCCAATAATCCAATAAATCCAGTTTTCAATTTTTCTTTTTGCCATTAACCACATTCCTACAAAGAAAACTGCTGTTGTAAAGGTGTCTACATAAGCGGTCCAGCTTGTCCATTTTTCAAAATAAGTATACACTGCATACACAAAAATTAATGTTGCTATAAAAATAAAAGCACTAAGTTTTTTTTCTTTTAAGGTAGTTGTAGAAATTGGCGTTTCATGTTCTCCATCACTTTTGTAAGTCCAAATATACCATCCATAAACGCTCATAATAAAATAGTAACCGTTTATCATCATGTCACCTAAAAGTTCCCATTTAAAAAGTAAATAGACAAAAATAATTGTGCTAATCATTCCTGTAGGAAAAACCCATATTTTATTTTGTTTAGAATACCAAACAGACAAAAAACCAAAAATTACAGCAATAATTTCTAAGACAATATCTATTGTTTCGTATGTTTTATATTGTCCAAAAAGTACATCGAAAATTTCTGACATTTAATTTATTTTTTTAGTTGATTAAAGAAATCTTCATTATTTTCAAAAGCGGTACCAATTACCACTATATCTGCACCAGCATTAAAAGCTATATCTAATTGTTCTTTAGAACGAATTCCGCCACCAACAATTAATGGAATTTCTAAACTATTCTCTACAAGAGTAATAATACTTGTATCAACCGGCACAGTTGCTCCAGAACCAGCCTCTAAATAAATTAATTTTTTTCCAGAAAATTGGCCAGCTAAAGCAGTGTTTAAAATTAATTCTTTATTCTCTTGAGAAATTGGTTTTGTATTACTTACTCTTTGTGTTGCAGTTGTTTTTTTTCCATCAATTAAAATATAACCTGTTGGTAAAATTTCTAAATTAGATTTTTTTAAAAGTGGAACAGCTTTAATTTGTTGCTCTATTAAATATTCTGGGTTTCTGCCAGAAAGCAAACTTAAAAACAGAATTGCATCTGCTTTTTGCGAAATTTGAGAAACATCACCAGGAAAAATAACAATTGGTAAATTGGTTGTTTTTTTTATTTCTGAAACTACATTATCTGTTTGGTTATCTACATCTGTACTTCCACCAATAAAAATATGAGTAGCTATAGATTGATGTATTTTTTCAAAAAAAACAGCAATATTTTCTAAATCTATTTTTTCTGGATCTATAAGAACAGCCAATAACTTTTTGCTTTCTTTTTTTGCTAATAAAATGTTCTGGTAAATATTCACAATTGCGAAAATACAAATTACTAAATTATAGATAATAATTAGTTTGTATTCTATTTAGAGAAAGAGTATTTTTTTCTAAAATTCATGGGTGTAAAACCAGTGTTTAATTTAAAAAATCTTGAAAAGTATGCGTAATCTGAAAATTGAAGTGTATCTGAAATATTTGCTAAATTATTTTCAGAATGTATAATTAACCTTTTAGACTCTAAAATTATTCTTTCAGAAATTAATTGATTTGTAGTTTTATTGATTGCTTTTTTTACAACTCTATTAAGGTGTTTTGTTGTAATATTTAATTCATTTGCATAAAATTTCGGGAATTTCTCTTTGTAAAAATGAGTGTTTATTAAAACCTCTAAGTTTTCTAATATTAAAGAATAATAAGGAGAAACCAATTTTTCTATATTAATATTAGCCGTGTAAGTTCTTGCTAGTTCTATGTAAATGTTATTTATAATGTTTATTATTTTTAATTCTCTTAATAAGTTTTTTTGAAGATATTCTGTATACATTTCTTCAAATTTAAGTTTTAATACATTCATTTTTTTTGTTGATAATTCTAATAAAGGTGGATTTTGATTAGAATAGAAAAATGGAAATGATTGAAGCGTGTGGTCTAAGAATTTTAGATTGTAAAATTCTTGAGAATGAAAAAAGATAAAACCTTCTGGTTTTGTCTTAAATTTCCAAAAATGTGTTTGTCCTGGTTTTAAGAAAAATACTTTACCAGAATTTACTTGGTAAGAATTAAAATCAATTTCATGAATTCCAGAACCTTCTGTAAAAATAACACACAAATAAAAATTATGACTGTGTGGTTTACTTAGTAGTTTTTTATTCAGTTCAATATGATTTGAAAAAGAATTTACATAGAAACCATCTAATGTTTCAGATTCTTTAAACTGGTTAATTTTTAAAACAGGTATTTTCATAATTATGTCTTAAAAGTACAAAAATAGGCGCTTATATTATATAGAAATTTGAATTATCTATTTATAATTTTACAGAAAATTAAAGTAAATATTATGGCAAAAATAATTGATGTCTTAAAATGTAAATGTCCTAATTGTATAGATGGTAAAATGTTTTATAATTTAGGAAACTTTCTTTTATTTAAAGCACCTAAAATGAATGCTATTTGCAAAGAATGTAGTTTTAAATTTGAAAAAGAACCAGGTTTCTTTTTTGGAGCTATGTTTGTTAGTTACGCTCTTGTGGCTGCAGAAATGATTGCATGTGCCGTTTTATTTAGATTAATTTTAGACTTTTCTTATATAAACGTTATTATAATAGCCATAACAATGGCTGTTCTGTTAAGTACGTTTAATTTTAGAGTTTCTAGATCTATTTGGATTTATATGTTTTATAGCAATGACTAGATTTTTTATTTAAAAAGCAAATACACAAGTAAAGCCCTCAAACTCTAAAAATTGAATATTGTAAGATTTTACAGCGCCATTGTATCTAATTTCTCCAGAAGTTTTCTTGTCTTCAAACTTAAAATCTTCAATATAAATATGATGTAAAAAACGTAGTTTCTTCTTTCCGTAAATTTTGTATAAACTCTCTTTGGCTCCCCAAACAATAGTTAGTTTGCTAATTAAAGCATCATGATTTGCAATGGTTTTATACTCTTCAAATGGTGTAAATTTATGAGCTATTTTTAAGATTTTATCACGTTGCATTTCAATGTCTATACCAACATGTAAATCATCAGAAATTATTAAACCAGAAAAAGTAAAAGAATGTGTTATAGAAATGTATTTACCATCTTTTAAATGCGGTTTGCCAAATTCATCATAAACTAAATCCTCATCAGAATAACCAGCTTCCTTTAATAAATGGCGAACACTTAAAAAACCTCTTTGGTGAAGTTCAGATTTCATGCTATCTAACCTAGCTTTATTTTTATCAGTAAGTAAAACGTTCGTGTTTAATTCATTAAAAGACTCTTCAATCTTCCATATTAGAACTTTTGTGTTTTTATTTACCGTTAAACTTTTGTAAAGAGCCATACTTTTTTAAAATGGATGTCGTAACTTTGCAGTTCGAAAAATTAGAATATAAATATACATAATATGAGCGCAAAAACGGCTTACGTACCAAATAAAGTTAAAGATATTTCTTTAGCTGCTTGGGGAAGAAAAGAAATTTTATTAGCTGAAGCAGAAATGCCAGGTTTAATGTCTTTAAGAGAAGAATATAAAAATGAGCAACCTTTAAAAGGTGCTAGAATTGCAGGATGTTTACACATGACTATTCAAACTGCGGTTTTAATTGAAACTTTACAAGCTTTAGGTGCAGAAGTAACTTGGAGTTCTTGTAATATTTTTTCTACACAAGACCAGGCAGCAGCAGCAATTGCAGCAGCAGGAACAGCTGTTTATGCTTGGAAAGATATGACAGAAGAAGAGTTTGACTGGTGTATAGAGCAAACTTTATTTTTTGGCGAAGATAAAAAGCCATTAAATATGATTTTAGATGATGGAGGAGATTTAACTAACATGGTTTTAGATAGATATCCTGAATTAGCAGCAGGAATTAATGGTTTATCAGAAGAAACTACAACAGGAGTTCATAGATTATATGAAAGAGTAAAAAACGGTACATTGCCAATGCCAGCAATTAACGTAAATGATTCTGTAACAAAATCTAAATTTGATAACAAATATGGTTGTAAAGAATCTGCAGTAGATGCAATTCGTAGAGGAACAGCAGCTTCTTTTAAAGGTGCAGGTTCAATTGTAACTGTTACAGAAATAGATCCTATTTGTGCTTTACAAGCTGCAATGGATGGTTTTGAAGTAAAACGTTTAGAAACTGTTGTTGGTAATTCAGATATTATTATTACAACTACAGGAAACAAAGATATTATTCAAGGTCGTCATTTCGAAGCAATGAAAGACAAAGTTATTGTATGTAACATTGGGCATTTTGATAATGAAATTGACATGGCTTGGTTAAATAAAAACCATGGTAACACAAAAGATACTATTAAACCACAAGTTGATAAATATAACATTGCTGGTAAAGATATTATTCTTTTAGCAGAAGGACGTTTAGTAAACTTAGGTTGTGCAACAGGACACCCAAGTTTTGTAATGTCTAACTCTTTTACTAACCAAACTTTAGCACAAATAGAGCTTTGGAAAAACGCAGATGCTTATGGTAACGATGTTTATATGTTACCTAAACATTTAGATGAAAAAGTGGCAAAATTACACTTAGCTAAAATAGGAGTAGAGCTTACCGAATTAAGAGACGAGCAAGCTTCTTATATTGGTGTAACAGTAGAAGGGCCTTATAAGCCAGAACACTATAGATACTAAACTATTGTATCAATTAATTATAAAAACCCTTGCATTTATTTGCGAGGGTTTTCTTTTTTGTGCGTTTTAACAGGCTTTCACTACTCGCTTTTTTTTGTTCCTCAAAAAGAGCTCAAACAAACCGTTCAATCCCTAACGCAAGATTGGTTATAACATTTTTATCATTCTTTCATACCTTTACAAATTAAAAGAATCACTTTGAAAAGAAAACAAATACTTTCTATAATCGCAATTATTATTTTAATAGCAGTTTTAGGTTCAGAAGAACTATTAGATGCCAAAAGAGATAATAGTATAATCGAAAATGCTAGAGAACCTAAATCAACTACAAATCAGTATTTTTTACCTACAAGTACAACAAATCAAATTATACATCATAAAAATTACTCTTTATCTTACAATGAAAAACATGAGCAAGCAGAATGGGTTGCTTACGAGTTAAAAGCATCTCATCTAAGTAATACAGACTATAAAAGGCCTTATTTTGAGATTGATAAAGCAGTTAAAACCAAAGCAGCACATTGGCGTAATTATAAAAAATCGGGTTTCGATAAAGGACATTTATGTCCTGCAGGAGATAGACGTTTTACAAAAAATGCACATGATGAAACCTTTTTAACAAGTAACATAAGTCCGCAAGAACATAAGTTTAACGCAGGTATTTGGAATCGTTTAGAACAAAAAGTGCGTTATTGGGCAAAGAAAAACAATGGTGTTTTTGTAATAACGGGTGGTATTTTAGAGAATAATTTAAAAACAATAGGAGAAGAATCTGTTTCTGTACCAAATAAATTTTATAAAATTATTTTAAATAATACAGATGGTAAAATTAAAATGCTAGCTTTTTTAATGCCTCACAGAGAATCTAAACAACCTTTATATAAGTTTGTGGTTTCTGTAAATAGAATAGAAGCTCTTACGGGTATAGATTTTTTTAAGGAACTAGATGATAATTTGGAAGAAAAATTAGAAAGTTCTAGTAGTTATAAAAACTGGAGTTTCTAAAATTTTAAAAACCTTTCAAATAGAGTCTGAAAGGTTTTTTTTATGTTTCAAGTTTAAATGTTACTTGTCTGCAGAAAATTGTATTTCATTTTTATTTCGTGAAACTTTTTTATTTATTTGAAGATAAAAAGGGTATAAGATACCAATGAAGAACAAAATACCACAAAGTATAAATATGTTTTTTGTTTCTGAAAAAGTTTCTCCTGCAGTTAATATTCCTAAAATTAATAAGACAGATATAGGTAAAGAAAGCGCTAAAATTGATAAGGCAAAATTAGTATCAAAAGTTTTTTCTACAGTTTTTTCTTTTGTTTCTTTTCTGTGTATTGCAGAAATGTGGGCAAAAGGCCAAAAACTTGCAGAGCTTAACCCAAAAGCAATCATTACTAAAATATCTTTTTTAATAGATAAATCTGCAAAAGAAATTATTGCAGCTATTAATAATAAAGTAAATGAAGCTCTTAATAGTAACAAAGAAAACAATTGAAAGAATTGCTGTTTTTTAATTTTAACAGCTAATCCTATAAAAAGTAAAACTAAAGGAGTCATTATAAAACTTAATCTACTTAATGTCATAGATAAAAAATTAGGAATTTTATCTAACGTAATTTCAAAAGATACTAGTACTAAAGCTACTATTATAAAAATGTTTACGGGTTCGTATAATAATGCTTTTAAAAGCCCTTTTAATTTCGATTTTAAAGAGTTAGCTTCAAAATCTGCGTTGTTGTAATGCCATTTTAAAGCAACTAAATAAAGTAAAAAAAGTACAAAAAACTTATTTCCTAAATCTGCCATTGCAGCTTTAGCTAAAGATTGGTCCCCTAAAAACTCTAGTATAAAAGGAAAGCAAGACAACCCTGGTGCCAAAGAAGGTATTAATAGTTTAGCACTTCTTCCTTTATCAGAATTTGAATTAATACCAATAATTTTTAATAATATTGGTGTTACAGCAAAAAGTATTACGTTAAAACCCAAAGCTAAGATTGGAAATAGAATTAGGTTTCCATCTATTTTAACCTTTAATAAAGCAATAAATATTGTTGCAGGTAAAGCAAGTGAGAGAATTATTTTTTTTAATCCATTTGTTTCATCTCCTGTAGAAATTTTCTTTTTTAAGATAATTCCTATGATAATAAAAAGTATAAACGAAAGAGATTTTTCTAAAGCACCATCCATAAACTAGACAAATATTTCAGTCATAGCGTTGGTAAAAATTTTCATTTCTTCCATAGTACCAATACTTACTCTACACCAATTTTTATTCCAAAATTTAAAAGATTTTACAGCAACATTTTTAGCATAAATTTTCTTTAAAAATTCTTTTCCTTCCATCGGAATTTCAAAAATAATAAAATTAGTTTCTGATGGTAAACAAGAAAAATTCTTTTCTTTTAAATACTTTACTGTATAAGATCTTGCATCTGTAATTTTAGTTTTGCAAGAGTCTAAAAAATCTTGATTGTTTAAACTAGTAGTTGCTGCAGCAATAGAAGGTCCTGTTATTCCCATTCCACCACGTGTAATTTCGCTAATAATATCTAGAGTTTCTTTTTTACCAATAGCATAACCAATTCTTAAACCTGCCATACCGTGTATTTTAGAAAAAGTTCTTGCAACAATTACGTTTTTACCTTCTGCAACCAAAGTATTCATAGAATCTCTTAATCCGTTTTCAGATAATTCAAGATAAGCTTCATCTACAAAAACTGGTACTTTTTCTGATACTCTACTGCAAAAATCTTTTAATTTTTTAGCATCAGTTATAGAGCCTGTTGGGTTGTTAGGGTTGCATATATAAACCAATTTTGTGTTTTCATCAATTCCTGCTTCCATAGCATCTAAATCATGCTGAGCATCATCTAATAATTTGTATGATTTCCAGTTACCTCCAACAGATTTTGCAACTACAATTAAAGACATGTAACTTGGGTCTGCACTAATAACATTACCACCGTCTTGAAAGAAAACCATAGCAACTTTTTCTAACAAATCTGAAGAACCAGGTCCCATTAAAATTTGATTAGTGTTAATGCCTTCGTTTTTAGCAATTTTTTCTTTTAGCTCATTTAATGATTTCCAAGCATATCTATTTCCTTTAAAAACTTCATCTTGAAAAGCTTTAGCAGACTTTGGTGGTGGCCCATAAGGGTTTTCATTTGATCTTAAAATAGTTAAAGAGGCTTCTTCTTGAATTACAGGAGGCGTAAATTCGTTAAAATAACTGTTAGTGCTGTATAGAAAAGTTCTGTTTTCTTTTTGCGCATTTAATACATTGCTACTCCAAATATCATGAGGTACTAGTGCTAATGCACCAAGAGTTAATGATCCTTTTTTTAACCATTCTCTTCTACTAAAATTTGTTGAATTCATTTGTTTGTGTTTTATAAAAAGTTGACTTTACTAAGTTATAAAACTTTTGATTTTTTGAAGTATGGAATATTTAATAAAAGTCACAATAAACTGATTTTTTTATAAAAATATGTATTAAAATTGATTTTTTAATATTGTTAATTTCATAAAATTGAATTTTTGTTATTAATAATGCATTTTGTTTTTAACTAAGGTTTGATGAAATTCTTTGAGCTCTAATTTATTGTATTATAAAATGTGTTAACTTGAACATCTTTAATTAAAATGAAATTTGATGAATAAAGATGGCATGTCTGTTTTAGAAAAGAAATTGGCTTTAATAGAAAATTATTTGGCTTACACAGATAAAATAAATTTAAATATTTCTAAGGTAAATGTGGGTTGGCAATTAGACCATAGTTTAAAAGTTGTAAATTCTGTAGTAAAAGCTATGCAAGATTCAGATCCTGTTATGTATAAAGATAATTTTAGTTTTTTAGGAAAAATTCTTTTGAAGTTTAATTATTTTCCAAGAGGAAAAGCAAAAGCACCAAAACATGTAAAACCGCCAGAGAATATTTTACAAGAAGATATTGTTTCGCAATTAGTAATAGCAAAAGCGAATCTAAAAGTTATTGAAGGTTTAGATAAAAATGCTCATTTTAAACATCCGTTGTTTGGCAATGTAAATAAAAAAAGAGTGTTGCCTTTTTTAAATGCCCATACAAATCATCATTTAAAAATTATAAAAAGTATTTTAAAATAAAAAAATCCATACAAATTGTATGGATTTTTTATTTTTTGTGAAGCATTAATTTACTGCTTTTTTAATTCACCCTCATGATCTAATATAATTTTACTGTCTCTGTATTTACAACAAGGGTGAACAGAGTTATAAGCTTCTTCTGTAGCCTTAAAACCTTTAATATCATGTCCTACGTTTGCAATGTTTTGCTTTAGAGAATCTAACGGAGTTTTTCTTTCATCTAAAATTACATTTATTTGATGTGATTTAACATCCCAAATTGCAAATTTTACGCCTTTAGTTTTTAAAGCAGCAGTTTCTATACGTTTTTTACACATACCACAAATACCATCTACTGTAAAACTAACTTTTGCGTTTTTTTTCTTTTTAACCTCTTTTACATCTTGTGCTTGGGTAGAAAACCCAATTAAGAACAAACTGAATGCGAATATTATTTTTTTCATTATTGTTATTTTTTTGTTTAATTTATTTCTTGAATGTTGGTTATTTTATTTTAAATCGTAAGCCAGCATAAACTGCACGTCCAAATATTGGCGAATACACAATTGTAGTATCAAAATTTGCGCCAAAAGGATTATCGCTAGCTAAAATAGGATTATTTTGTTGAACATTCGTTAAGTTTTCTCCACCTAAATAAACTTCAAATTTATTAGAAAATACTCTGGTTATTTGTGAGTTTAGAAGGCTATAACGTTCAGAATATTCGGGTAATCTGTATTGAGAAGGGTTGCTTGTTGTATTTGGTAAACGTTGTTTTCCTATATTATTAAAAGTTACGTCAAATTTCCATTGAGAGTTATTATCTTTTACTTCAGTTTCATAAGAAATATTTGCAAAAAATCTATTATTTGGTTGAATAGGTTTTTGTAAGTTTCCACTTTTATAATCTGTAGAAATATCAAAATATTTATAAGCAGTTCTTAAATTAAGGTTTTTTGCTAATTCATAATTTACTTCTACTTGAAAACTGTCTGCAATACTTTTTCCGTTTAAATCATAAAAAGAAATCTCTTGTGGGTTTTCCCAGTCTACAACAACTTGGTTGCTAAAATCTGTTCTATAAAAATCGAATGTAATGTCTCCTTTTTTATTAAATAAGTTGAATTTCTGTAAATAAGAAACACCATAATTCCAAGCAACCTCTGCATTTAAACCATAGATGTTTCCATCATTTTCATCTATATTTATTTGTCTAGAACTTGCAAATAATTGTTGGTTTTCTGCAAAAATATTGGCGCTTCTTTTTCCTCTTCCAGCAGAAGCTCTAAATACTCCTTTTTCCCAAGGAACATACCTTACATGAACTCTTGGTGTAATAAATGTACCTAGTAAATTATGTGTATCTACACGAATTCCGGCAGTTAAACTAAAGTCTTCTAGATTATCGAAAGCATATTCGAAAAAAGCACCAATAGAATTTTCTTTTCTATTGTAATTTGTAGTGTTTACAAGTTCATCAAATTTATCATAAGTAAAGTTAATACCTGTTTTAAATTTGTTTCTTGTATCTCCAATAATAGAATTAAAAAGTAGGTTAGAGTATAAACTTTCGTGTTTAATATCATAAACATTTAAACCAAAATAAGAATCTTGTTGATGGTTACTATATGCTAATTGTAAACCAAAACTTTGGTAAGGCAGTTCTGGGAAAACGTATCCAATTTTTGCTGAAGTTTCAAAACGTTTTGTGTCTATTTCACCTCCCCAGGCGTTAGTAGTTCCTCTATCTGTTTCAGGATTAAAATTTATTTCTCCTGTTTGTTTTTCGTCATTTAAAAAACGAACATTTAAAAAACTAACCCAACCATTTTGAGCATCTGTATATTGCCAACGATTCATTACATTTATTTGATTGGCTAATGGCGCATCTAAAAAATTATCATTGTTTTTATCAAATCTTTCACCTCTATAGTTTCCATGAATGTACAAACCTGTTTGCCATTTATCTGATACTCTTTGATTAAAATGTGTGTTTAATTCTAGTCTACCATTTAAAGAACTGTAAGCGTTTAAGAAAAACTTGTTGTCTGAAAATGGTTTTACCAATTCTGCATTTATTTGACCAGAAATACTCTCAAAACCATTAACAACAGAACCTGCGCCTTTTGTAATTTGAATACTTTCTACCCAAGTTCCTGGAGTAAAAGTTAAACCAAAAGCTTGTGCTGCTCCTCTTATAGAAGGAATGTTTTCTTGCATTATCTGTAAATATGGACTTTTAAGTCCTAACATTTGTATTTGGCGTGTTCCTGTTAAGGCGTCAGAAAAACTAACATCTATAGATGGATTTGTTTCAAAACTTTCTGCTAGATTACAACAAGCTGCTTTTAACAATTCGTCATTATTTACCGTAAAAGTATTTGCAGTAGCAAATAAAGATCTTTGTACAGCATCTCTTTTAGAGAGAATTGTTATTTCTTCTAAGTTGCTTTCTGGAGTAATAAAATGATGAATGGGCGTTAAGCTAGAGACTGTTATGGTGTCTGTTTTATAGCCAATGTAACTAACAACTAGTTGTTTGTATTCTTTTTTATAAGGAATTGTAAACCAGCCTTTTTCATTGGTAATGGCGCCAATATTTGTGTTTAACCAATTAACAGTTGCTCCTGCAACACCTAAATTATCTTTAGGATTTTCTCTATCCATAATCATTCCTTTCAAATTTGTTTGAGCTAGAATGATTACTGGAAATAGTAGTATAAAACTACTAAGTATGTATTTTTTCATTGATGTGTAATTTTATTATAATTAAAACTATACTTCTAAACAGAAGTATTTCTAGTAAGAATTAGAATAAAAATCAAATTAAAAAAGATTGGTATAAAACCTGAAAATTTGAATGGAAGTCTGGGGGAGAATCTTCTTTCGAAAAATCTTTTTGTATTGTTTTATTAAAAACAATGTTTTGATAAGAAATTATGAAAGAAGTAAAAAATAATTGGTTTTTAAAATCGAATTTAGGATGAGAACTTACTTGTAATTCATCTTGTCCTTCAATTTTTTGTTGTTCATCAGAACAGCAGTCTTTCATATTTAAAGAAAGGTCATTTGCCATATCTGTTTTACAAACTTCAGCTTCACCTGTGTAAGAAACATCAACAATAAAATCGCCACAATAATGTGTGTCTACCGTAAAAGAAAAGGTAGAGAACAGTACTAGAAATGCTAATACAAAGGACGTTATTTTTGTAATGATTTTTTTCATCTGAAATGCAAATTTACAACAAGAAATGCTAACTTTTTAGTTAAATTACCTATTGCTTAATTTTTGAAAATAAAAAGCAGGTAAAAGTATTAGTAAAAACAAGGGTTGTATAATAAACCTTCTAATATAAAAAGGAAATAAATAACCAGCGTTAAATTGATCTCTTATTAAAAAAACGAAAGCAATAATTAAAATCATAAATGCAACCATTAAGAAGAAACCTGTAAATTTTACATAATCTTTTCTTTCAAAAAGTACCCAAATAATACCTATGGTTAAAATTGAATTTAAAACATATCTATAAAGCATATCCATTATTAAATGCCAAATATTAATTTCTGGCATTGTAGAGTATAAATAATCATTCTTAAAATACTCAATTAAAGGATCATAAAATAATTCTGCAGAAAATGCTCTTACTGTAAATAAGAGTATAATAAGAATTAAGAGCAGTATTATTTTAATGTATTTATTCATTTTTTATAGTTAGAGAATTTATTAACCCAAATAACCCAAAGTAAAAATACTGCGCCATAAATAATAGCAGGAAAAACTAAATTGTGTAAAAATTCTTGCTGATTTGGGTATTTAAAAATCATTACAGATAAAAAAGCAATTCGTATTACATTTATAGTGTAAATAAATAAACTACCTAGTATAGAATAAATAATTGTTGCTTTTAAAGAGCCAGCAAATGCAATTATAAAAGCTACAAATAATATTATAATACTTATAGAATTACAGCCTTCTATTACCCTTGCAGTATATTTACCATCTATTAAAAGTTTAACAGAAAGTTCTTCTTTATGCTGAAAAGCACCAGCATCATAACCAAAAACCTCTAACAAGCTTACGGTTTGGTCTGCAACCAAGGTAGTAATAGACGCTGTTTTAAATTTAACTTTTTTTTCTTGAGACTTTTGTAAGTATGTAGAATATATTGCGAACAATATAAAATATGTTGCAAAAAACTTAATTAAGAAAAAGACTACGTTTTTATGTTTTTTCACAATAGAAAATCATTTAATTTTGCAACTTTATAATTATAGAACGAATATACAAAAATGGAAATAGATATTTTAAAAAATAAAGTTGAAAGCATAATTTCATCTAAAGAAACAAAAGAAGTAAAGTTGCAGTCTATTTGCGATTTATTAGAAAATGAAATTTCTTATTACGATTGGGTTGGTTTTTATTTTAAAAATGGAGATAAAAACGAATTAAAATTAGCTGAATATACAGGTGAAGAAACAGAACACACTATTATTCCTTTTGGAAAAGGTATTTGTGGGCAAGTTGCTGTCTCTAACGAAAACTTTGTTGTACAAGATGTTTCTGAACAAGATAATTACATTTCTTGCGGATGGAAAGTGAAATCAGAAATTGTAATTCCTATTTTTTTGAATGAAGAAAATATTGGTCAAATAGATATAGATTCTCATACAGCAAATATTTTTACAGATAAAGATGAAGAGCTTTTAGAGTTTATTTGCAAGCAAGTAGCTACTATTTTATAAGAAAATTGTGTAATTAATTTTTTTTTATATATTTGTTAAATACATTTATTAATTTATAATAATTCTATTATCATTAAATCCCTAAAGTAATGAGAAAAGAACAATACACTACCTCTGTTGCTAATGGCAGCACAACCTCAAATTTTGTTGATAAAAAACAATCTTGGACGCATAGTTTTGTCCAATGGTTTCATAATTTTTTAGAAACAGCAGAATAAGCAGAATAATTTTTTTACCCCTAACTTTTTAATATCCCCTAAAATGAAAAAAAATCAACCTAATTTCTTAGCTAGAATTATTGCTTTTCCAAAGAAAAACCAAGACAAAAGAGAGCCTAGAAACTATAATGCCTTAGTAGAAAGTTTTAAAACAAAAGTACAAGTAGGTTAGTTGTTAATTACTTCTACTTTTTGTTACTATCTTTTTATTGTCTTTCAAGGTTCGTTTTAGTAGCTTTGCGTGCTTAACAACACAACATTAAATGAGCACTTCAAAAACAATTAAATCCGCATTAATTTCGGTATTTCACAAAGATGGTTTAGAGCCAATAGTAAGAAAGTTAGACGAACTAAATGTTACTATATATTCTACAGGAGGAACAGAGAAGTTTATAAAAGAACTTGGCGTAAACGTAGTTCCGGTAGAAGATGTTACATCTTACCCTTCTATTTTAGGAGGAAGAGTAAAAACATTACACCCAAAAGTTTTTGGAGGAATTTTAAATAGACAAGATCACGAAGGTGATGTAGCTGAATTAGCAGAATACAATATTCCGCAAATAGATTTGGTAATTGTAGATTTATATCCGTTTGAAAAAACAGTTGCTTCTGGTGCGCCAGAACAAGACATTGTAGAAAAAATAGATATTGGTGGTATTTCTTTAATTAGAGCGTCAGCAAAAAACTTTAAAGATACTTTTACAGTTTCTTCAATGGACCAATATGACGATTTTTTAAACATTTTATCTGAAGGTAAAGGAGAAACTACTATTGAGCAAAGAAAGAAATTTGCTGCAAAATCTTTTAATATTTCTTCTCATTACGATACTGCAATTTTTAATTACTTTAATGCTGGTGAAGAGCCTGCTTTAAAAGTAAGTGAAACAAAAGCACAAGTTTTAAGATATGGAGAAAATCCTCATCAAAAAGGATATTTTTTCGGAGACTTAGAAACAATTTTCGACAAACTTCACGGAAAAGAATTAAGCTATAATAACTTACTAGATGTAGATGCTGCTGTAAATTTAATAGAAGAATTTAAAGGAGAAGCACCAACTTTTGCAATTTTAAAACATAACAATGCTTGTGGTTTTGCACAAAGAGAAACTATAAAGCAAGCTTATGTAGATGCTTTAGCAGGAGATCCAGTTTCTGCTTTTGGAGGAATCTTAATAGCAAATACAGAAATAGATGCTGCAACTGCAGAAGAAATTCATAAATTATTTTGTGAAGTTGTAATTGCGCCAAGTTATTCTGATGAAGCTTTATCTATCTTAAAAGGAAAGAAAAATAGAATTATCTTAATTAAAAAAGAAGTAGCATTGCCAACAACAACAATTAGAACTTGTTTAAATGGTAATTTAGTTCAAGATAAAGATAGCATTACAGATAAATTAGAAGATTTAAAGTATGTAACTAACAATAAACCTTCTCAAACTGAGTTAGATGATTTGTTATTTGCGTCTAAATTATGTAAAAACACAAAATCTAATACAATTATTTTAGTAAAAAATAAACAGTTATTAGCTGGTGGAACAGGACAAACAAGTAGAGTAGATGCTTTAAACCAAGCAATAGAAAAAGCAACTTCTTTTAAATTTGATTTAAATGGATGTGTTATGGCAAGTGATGCTTTTTTCCCTTTTCCAGACTGTGTAGAGATTGCAGACAAAGCAGGAGTAAAAAGTGTAATACAACCAGGAGGTTCTATTAAAGATCAATTAAGTATAGACTATTGTAATGATAACAATTTGTCTATGGTTATGACAGGAACAAGACATTTTAAACATTAATAATTTATAGGTTATTTACAGTCAGAATTTTAGTAGATTTGTAATACTATAGTTAAAATAATACAACAAAGATATTTTATGGGTTTTTTTGATTTTATGACGGAAGATATTGCGATTGATTTAGGGACCGCAAATACTTTGATAATTCACAACGGAAAGGTGGTTATCGACAGTCCTTCTATTGTTGCAAGAAATAGAATTACCGGAAAAATAATTGCAATTGGTAAAGAAGCCAATTTAATGCAAGGAAAAACCCATGAAAATATCAAAACTATTCGTCCGTTAAAAGACGGAGTTATAGCAGATTTTCAGGCTTCTGAAGAAATGATAAAGGAATTTGTTAAACAGATTCCATCAATAAAAAAGAAGTTATTTCCACCAGCGCTTAGAATGGTTATTTGTATTCCTTCAGGAATTACAGAGGTAGAAAAACGTGCTGTTAGAGATTCTGCAAAGCATATGAATGCTAAAGAAATCTATTTAATTTATGAACCTATGGCTGCTGCAATTGGTGTTGGTATAGACATTATGGAGCCAAAAGGAAATATGATTATAGATATAGGTGGTGGTACAACAGAAATTGCAGTTATAGCTTTAGCTGGTATTGTTTGTGATCAATCTGTAAAAGTTGCAGGAGATTTATTTACAAACGACATTATGTATTACATGCGTACACAACATAATTTACATGTTGGAGAAACTACCGCAGAAAAAATTAAAATTACAATTGGTGCTGCTACAGAAGATCTAGAAACTCCGCCAGAAGACATGTTGGTTCAAGGTAGAGATTTGTTAAGTGGTAAGCCAAAACAAGTACAGGTTTCTTATAGAGAAATTGCAAAAGCATTAGACAAATCTATTTTAAGAATAGAAGATGCTGTTATGGAAACTTTATCTAAAACACCACCAGAATTAGCTGCAGATATTTACAATACAGGTATTTATTTAGCAGGTGGAGGTTCTATGTTAAGAGGTTTAGATAAAAGACTTTCTAGAAAAACAGATTTACCTGTTTATGTTGCAGAAGATCCTTTAAGAGCTGTTGTTCGTGGTACAGGTATAGCTTTAAAAGAATTAGATAAATACAAAAATGTATTAATGAAATAATTTTTTTAACGCCTCTAAAATGCAGCAACTTATTTACTTTTTTCAAAAGTTTAAGTACTTCTTATTCTTTTTGTTGTTGCAATTAATTGCTTTAACACTTACTTTTAATAATCTTAATTTTCATAAAAGTAAATACGTAAATTCTGCCAATTCATTAACTGGTGGTATGTATAATCAGGTTTCTAATATTTCTGATTATTTTAATCTAAAGTCTACAAACAAAGAACTTTTAGAAGAAAATACGCGTTTAAGAAATGTTTTAGCACAAAAGTTAATAAATTCTAGATCTTTAGATTCTATTGTTATTGATACAATAAGATACAATCAGAAATATACTTTTTCTAATGCACAAGTAATTAACAATAATTACACTACATCGTTTAATTTTTTAACTATAGATAAAGGAGAAAATGATGGATTAGCAAAAGAAATGGCTGTTATTAATAGTAAAGGTATTATTGGTATTACAGATAATGTTTCTTCTAGCTATTCGCGAATTCAATCTATTTTAAATAAAAACTCAAAATTAAATGCAAGATTAAAAAATAGCCGATATTTTGGATCTTTAAAATGGGATGGTGTAGATTATAACGTGGTTCAATTAATTGATATTCCAAGGCAAGCTCCTGTAAAAATTGGAGATACTATTGAAACTGGAGGTAAGTCTACTATTTTTCCAGAAGGAATTTTAATTGGTACAGTAATAAAGATTAATAATAATAATGCTGTAGATAATGCAATTGATGTAAAGTTGTTTAATGATATGAGTAATGTTGGCCCTGTTTATATTATTAAAAACTTGCATAAAGCAGAAATTAAATCTTTAGAAAATCCAGTAGATGAATAAGACAATTTATTTTGGTTTACTATTTATATTCCTGATTCTTATTCAGGTTTTTGTGTTAAATAATGTCTTGTTTTTAGGGTACGTAAACCCATATCTATACATTATTTTTATTTTCTTATATCCAGTAAAAAAAAATAGATTTGTTTTCTTGTTTTTGGCTTTTATATTAGGTTTGAGTGTAGATTTTTTCTCAGATTCTGGAGGGATACATGCTTTTTCTACATTAACTATTGCATATTTAAGACTGTTTTTTATAAGTGTATTTTTTAGAAAGTACGAAATCGATTATCCTTTTTTTAATTTAAAGTTAGAACCATTTGGTAAAAAATTTAATTATGTTGTAACTTTAACAGTAATCCATCATTTTATATTATTTGCTTTAGCTAACTTTAGTTTTCAGAATATTTCGTATGTATTTTTAAATACAATTTATTCAACTATTTTTACGTTGGTACTATATTTTTTATCAATATTTATTTTTTCTAAAAAGCAATAATGCAAAAGAGTTTTTTACTTTATTTTCTTATCACTTTAGTAGGTGTAGTTTTTATTGGGCGTTTATTTCAACTTCAAATAGTTAGGGTAAAAAGTTACGACCCTATTCATAATTCTGCCGTTAAAACAGAATATGATTATCCAGAACGTGGTTATATTTACGATAGAAATGGTGTTTTGCTTGTTGCAAACCAACTTTCTTACGATGTAATGATTCAACCAAATCAGGTAAAAAAGATAGATACATTAGA
>CAXBIR010000029.1:0-29863 GCA_963975825.1 uncultured Polaribacter sp. | reverse complement strand
TAGAAGCTGCACAACCAGATGTACTTTGCATTCAAGAAACAAAAGCACATAAAGAACAATTAGATTTGTCTGTTTTTGAAGATGCAGGTTACAAGCATCATTATTGGTTTTCTGCGCAAAAAAAAGGATATTCTTCGGTAGCAATTCTTTGTAAAGAAAAGCCAAACCATGTAGCATATGGTACAGGTATAGAATCTATGGATTTTGAAGGTAGAAATCTTCGAGTAGATTTTGATGACGTTTCTGTAATGAGCATGTATTTACCTTCTGGTACAAATTCTGATAGACTTAGTTATAAGTTTAATTACATGGATGAAATTCAAGAGTATTTGAATAACTTAAAACAAGAGATTCCTAATTTAGTTATTTGTGGCGATTACAATATCTGTCATGAAGCAATAGATATTCATAATCCTAAAATGAAAGGCGTTTCTGGGTTTTTACCTGAAGAAAGAACTTGGATTGGAGATTTTATTAATAGCGGGTTTATTGATAGTTTTCGTTATTTAAATCAAGACAAACAAGAATATTCTTGGTGGAGTTATAGAGCCAATTCTAGAGCAAATAATAAAGGTTGGCGTTTAGATTATGCAATGGTTTCAGAACCTTTAAAAGATAAAATTTCTAGAGCTTATATTTTATCAGAAGCAAAACACTCAGACCATTGTCCAATTGCTGTAGAACTAGATTTATAAAATTAAAAATGAAGAAATTCCTCCTATTATTATTTTTTACTACAACTGTTTTTTCACAAACACCTAAAGATACAATTCAAAAGAAAATAACAAGAGCAGATTTGTTTTCTGATTACGATATTGTATTAATAGATAGTTTATTAATGGACACAAAATACAAGTCTCCATTATATGAAACGTCTACTTATATTATAAAAGATGTTGAAAGTAAAGATGTTTCTAACGTAGAATTATCTACAGAAGTTTTAAAAGAAAGATTGCTAAAAGTAAATGCAAAAACACCTTTTCATATTGCATATAATCCTGCATTAGAAAAAGTAATAAAATCTTACTTAAAATATAGAAAAAGATATTATCCTGCATTAATGGCTAAGGCAGAATATTATTTTCCAATGTTCGAGAAACATTTAGATCAATATGATATTCCTTTAGAAATGAAATATTTGGCAATTGTAGAATCTGCATTAGATCCTACAGCTAAATCTAGAGTTGGTGCAACAGGTTTGTGGCAATTTATGTACGCAACAGGTGTACAGTATAAACTAAAAGTAAGTTCTTATGTAGATGAGCGCCAAGATCCAGTAAGAGCAACAATAGCGGCTTGTAAATATTTATCTGACTTATATAATATTTTTGGAGATTGGGATTTAGCTTTAGCAGCTTATAATTCTGGACCAGGTAATGTTGCCAAAGCAATAAAAAGATCTGGTGGCTATAGAAATTATTGGAATATTCGTCCGTTTTTACCACAAGAAACAGCAAGTTATGTACCTGCATTTTATGCAACAATGTATTTGTTTGAATATCAAAAAGAGCATAATTTAATTGCAGCTGCTCCACAGATTCGTCATTTTGAAACCGACACAATTCATGTTAAAAAAACAATTAGTTTCGATCATGTTTCAGAAACCACAGGAATAAGTTCAGAGTTAATTCAGTTTTTAAACCCTTCTTACAAATTAGATATTATTCCTTTTGTTGAAGGAAAAAACTACGCAATAACATTACCAAGAAAGAATACTTTTAATTTTATAGAGAATGAAAATGCCATTTATACCTTAGCAGAAGAAGATGCTTCTAAAAGAGAAAAACCTTTGCCAAAGTATTTTGAAATGGATAAACGTATTCGTTACAAAGTAAAAAGTGGCGATTTTTTAGGTAAAATTGCTAATAAATTTGGAGTAAGAGTTAGTGAGATTAAGCGTTGGAATAGAATGAAAACCAGTAGATTAAAAATTGGTCAGCGTTTAAGTATATACCCTAAGAAAATGGCAATTCCAAAATCTTCAGGAAAAGTTGTATCAACAAAAAAGAAAGAAAAAACTACAATTAAAGGCGATTTTAAAACATATGTTGTACAAAAAGGAGACTCACTTTGGATTATTTCTAGAAAATTTAATAACGTTTCTGTAGATCAAATTAAAAAGTGGAACAATATTTGGAGTGTTAAAAGTTTAAAACCCGGAACTAAACTTAAAATTTATAAAAGCTAATTATGAAAAATCTATTTTCAATATTTATTGTGGCAATTTTGCTAGTATCTTGTACAGGTACAGACAAGTTTGTACTTAGAGGCTCTCTAGGTAAGGTAAACAAAGTAATGGTTGTAACTAAGGCCAGTGATTGGAATGGAGATGTAGGAACAGCAATTAGAAACTCTTTTGGTGAAATCTTAGTTGGTTTACCACAACCAGAACCAATTTTATCTGTTTCGCAAATTGCACCAAATGGTTTTGGAAGTATGATGAAGGTTTCTAGAAATATTTTAATTATTGGAGAAGGAGAAAAAGAAGATTTTTATATTAAGAAAAACGTATATGCACAACCACAAATTATAGTGTATGTATATGGTACAGATGATGCTAGTATTGTAAAAGTATTTAATGAGCATAAAGAAGAAATTATGGATGCTTATATAGCTTCAGATGTTTTAATGACTCAGAATATTTTTAAAAAGAAAAAATTAGATGAATCTCAATTTAAAACTATTAAGAATTTAGGAATTTCGTTTACAGCACCAGAAAATTTTAATGAAGTAGATGATACTGGAGATTTCTTATGGTTAAGACAACATTTAACAAGCGGAATTGCTAAAACTGGAAGTAACAACATCTTGGTATATTCAGTTCCTTTAGAAGATGAAACTAAGGTTTCAGAAAATATTGTAGCGGTTAGAAATAGTATTGGTAAAAAGTATATACCTGGTACAAACCCAGAAACTATGCATATGATTACCGAAGAAGCATATACACCTTTTACTGAAGAAACAGTTTTAGATGGTAAAAAAACATATGAAACAAGAGGTAAATGGGAAGTTAAGAATGATTTTATGGCAGGTCCATTTGTAAACTATTCTGTAATTGATAAAAAAAATAATAGAATTGTTGTTTTTGAAGGTTTTACATATGCACCTTCAGTTAACAAGAGAGCTTTTTTGTTTGAATTAGAGGCAATTGCAAAATCTATGAAGATTAAATAAAAGCATTCAAAAAATAAAAGATTAAACGCCTAAAAGATTTTTCTTTTAGGCGTTTGATATTTATAACAAATTCATTGTCAAAAACTTATTTCCTATATTTGATATTCAACTAAAACAACCTTTTATTATGGAAATGAATTTTTTAATACTTTTTGTAGCAGCCTTGGTACCAATGTTAATTGGTTTTTTGTGGTACGGTCCTTTATTTGGAAATGCTTGGATGCAAGAAATGAATTTTACAAAAGAATCTTTAGCAGGTCAGAATATGATTAAAGTATTTGTACTTAGTTATATCTTTAGTCTATTAATTGCTTTCTTTTTAACCTTTATAGTAATACACCAAATGGGTGTAATGCAGGTTTTACAAGGAGAAACTGGTTTTGGTGAAAAAACAGGAGAAGCTTTTACGTTTTTTCAAGATTTTCTTTCAACTTACGGAGACCGTTTTAGAACATTTAAACACGGTGTAATTCATGGTTTAATGTCTGGGTTTATTTTTGTGTTGCCAATAATATCTATTATTGCAATGTTTGAAAGAAAAAGTGTAAAATATATTGCTATTAACTCTGGCTATTGGATTGTTACTTTAGCAATTATGGGAGGAATAATTTGTCAATGGGTATAAAGTAACTTCTTTATATAAAAATAAAAAACCACGTTATTAACGTGGTTTTTTATTTTTTAGATTTAATATCCTATTTTTTCTCGAACTCTTTTTAAAACTGAATTTGCAGTAACTCTTGCTTTTTCTGCACCTATATTTAATGCTGCATCTATTTCGTGTTTGTTTTCCATAAAATGATGATAACGTTCTCTAACGGTTGCAAATTTGTCTAAAATAAGTTCATATAAAGCTTGTTTTGCATGTCCGTAACCATAATTTCCACCTTCATAATTAGCTCTCATTTCTTTAATTTGAGCTTCAGTAGCCAATAATTTATACAAAGCAAAAACATTATCTGTATCTGGGTCTTTAGGTTCTTCTAAAGCCAAACTATCAGTTTTAATGCTCATAATTTGTTTTCGCAATTTTTTATCTGCAAGAAATATATTAATTGTATTATTTCTAGATTTACTCATTTTCTCACCATCAAGACCAGGAACTAATTTTGTGTGTTCTTGAATTTTTGCTTGAGGTAAAACTAATGTTTCTCCAATTATATTATTTATTCTACTGGCAACATCTCTAGTAATTTCTAAATGTTGCAGTTGGTCTTTACCAACAGGTACAACTTCTGCATCGTATAATAAAATATCTGCAGCCATTAACATTGGATAGGTAAATAAACCTGCATTTACATCTTCTAATCTGTCTGCTTTGTCTTTAAAACTATGTGCTAATGTTAGTCTTTGAAAAGGAAAATAACAGCTTAAATACCAAGTAAGTTCTGCAGTTTGTGGAATATCGCTTTGTCTGTAAAAAATAGTTTTATTAATATCTAAGCCACAAGCTAACCAAGTTGCAGCAGTACTGTAAGTATTTTCTCTTAATTCTTTTCCGTCTTTAATTTGCGTTAAAGAGTGCATGTCTGCAATAAATAAATATGCTTCATTTTCTGGATTATTAGCCATTTCTACTGCAGGTAAAATAGCACCTAATAAATTACCTAAATGTGGTGTTCCTGTACTTTGTACGCCTGTTAAAATTCTTGACATTAATTCGTTTTTTATCTTTTTTAAAATATAAGTAAATCATCATGCCTGTATTGTTTAATTCGAAAACTAAAGAATAAATTAGATGAAAAACTTATCTGCAAGCACAAAAATAAGGTTTTGAATAGGAAAATCAATAAACAAAAAGAATATTAGTATTTTTGATCTATATGAGATTTTTAAAAATACCTTTATTGCTTATTTGGCGCTTGTGGTTTTACATTTTAATGTTTGCTTCTTTGCTCTTATTATTTCCTTTTTTATTAATTTTTTCATTTAAAGAAGAGCATTATCATTTGTTTTGGAAAGTAGCAAGATTGCTTTCAAAAATATTGATTTATGGAATGGGTTTTAGAATAGATTTTAAAGAAATACAAAGCATAGAGAAAGATAAAAGTTATATGTTTTGTCCTAACCATGCATCACTTTTAGATCCTTTTTTATTAATTGCTATTAGTAAGAATCCTATTGTTTTTGTTGGTAAAAAAGAGTTAGCTAAAATACCTGTTTTTGGTTTTTTATATAAAAGAACTGTAATAATGGTAGATAGAAGTAGTTTAGAAAGTAGAAAACGTGTTTTTGAAATGGCCAAAAAAAGATTGCAAAATGGAGTAAGTATGGCAATTTTTCCTGAAGGTTTGGTACCAACAGAAGATGTTGTTTTAGCTCCGTTTAAAAAAGGTGCATTTAGTTTAGCTATAGAGTTTGAAATACCAATTATACCACAAGTTTATTATGATTGTAAACGTTTTTTTTCTTGGGATATTTATAAAGGAAGACCTGGTGTTTTAAGAGTAAACCAACATAGTTTTATAGACACAAAAGGAATGTCTTTAGAAGCAAATATGAATGAGTTAAAAAACAAAACTTTTAACCTTATTTATAATGATTTAGAGAAAGATGTTAAATACATGAAAGATACAAATAGAAAAAAATGAGTGAAAAATTAAATCATACATATTCTAATACAGAAGAAAAATTAAATATTTGGTCGCATGCTTTTGGCTTACTATTAAGTATAATTGCTTTTCCTTTTCTGATTATAAAAGCATTAGAATTTAGTGGTTTTTGGAAACCAGCAAGCTTTATAATTTATGGATTCAGCTTAATTATTTTATATGCTGCATCTACATTTTATCATGCTGCTAAAGAACCAAAAAAAAGAAGAAAACTAAATATTTTTGATCATGCAGCAATTTATGTTTTAATAGCTGGTAGTTACACACCATTTTGTTTGGTTGGTTTAGATTCTAGTTTAGGAAATTATATGACACTTTTTGTATGGCTATTTGCTCTTGTTGGTGTAGTTTTAAAGTTGTTTTTTACAGGAAAATTCGATAAAATTTCTACGGCAATGTATTTATTAATGGGTTGGCAAGTTGTTTTTTTTATTGGTCCATTAATGGATAGTTTATCTTCTTTTAGTCTAAATTTTCTATTTATTGGTGGTATTTTTTATAGTATTGGAGCAGTGTTATATATGATAAAAAAATTACCATATAATCATGCTATATTTCATCTATTTGTACTTTTAGGTAGTTTTAGTCATTTTTTGGCAATATATAATATTTCGTAAAAATACTTTTAACTATTTTTTGTTCAGGTATTTAGGTTGTTTGCTTAGAAATGAATAATTATATATAATATTTGTTATGAATTTTTTAAAAAGTACATATTTATTTGATATCGATAAAATAATCTCTAATTTTGTAGAACTTAATAATTTTAACGTATGTTAATTTATTAAGTATTTATAAATTTATTTAGGGGGTAGGTTTATTAAATTTCCTCGAACATTTGTTCGAGGTTTTTTTATACCCAATCTTTAAAAGGAAGTTTACTAATGTTAGAATTGTAATATTTTAATTCTCCTGTTACTTCTTTGTCTAGCCAATTTGGTCTTTCAAACGTTTCATTTTCAGAATTTAATTCTATTTCGGCAACTATTAACCCTAAATTATCACCAAGAAACTCATCAACTTCAAAAGTGTGTTTACCTTTTTTTATTAAATAACGGTGTTTTTCAATAATGCCAGATTCACATAAAAGCAATAATTGTTTAGCCTCAGAAACAGGTATTTCTTTTTCCCATTCAAACCTAGTTGTACCTTCTGTATTAGATTTTCCTTTAACAGTTATAAAACCAGAAGCATTAGAAATTCTTATTCTTACAGCTCTATTTTTGTTAGAATTTAAATAACCTTGCATTATGTAATTTTTCTGATTGCTTTCGTTCTTAAAATCTAAGTTTTTTACTAAAAATTTTCTTTCTATTTCTATGCTCATAAAATCCTATTCAATTTTGTACTAATGTATTATGTTTTAGCGTTATTGTAACAATAAATAAATATCTTTGAATTATAAATTATTTAAATGAAAAAACTCTTTTCTCTTTATATCTTAATTTTCTCTTTTGCAATATATTCTCAAACAGATTATAGTGCATCTTGGGAAGATTTTTATTCATATAATAACGTAAAAGATTTTACAAAGGTAGATAATGTAATTTATGCTTTGGCAGATAATGCAGTTTTTACCTACAATGTTACAAACGGCGAAATTAACAAACTATCTTCTGTACAAGGTTTGTCTGGTGAGCCAACAACTGCCATTTATTACAATAAAGAATTTAAAAGATTGGTTATTGGTTATGAAAATGGTTTGGTAGAAGTTGTAGATAATGATGGTAGTATTACCATCTCTTCAGATATTATCAATTTTAGTCAATCTGGTCAGAAAAGCATCAATCATATTTCAGAATTTAACAACAAACTTTATTTATCTACACCTTTTGCAATTGTAGTTTATGATATTGCAAAATTAGAATTTGGCGATACTTATTTTATAGGAAATAATTCTTCATCAATAAAAATAAATGAAACTATAGTAGCCGATAATATAATTTATGCAGTAACTGAAAGCGGAATTTTTAAAGCAGATGTTACTAGTAATTTATTAATAGATTTTAATAATTGGCAGCAATTATTTAACGGTAGAAATTTTAGTGGAATTTCGTTGTTAAATAATTTATACGTTACAGAAAATACTAGATTATTTTCGTTTAACGGAAGAGATATTACAGAAATAAGAAATTTTTCTGAGGAAATAAAAGCGGTAAAAGCATCTGCAACTCATTTAAGTATTTCTTTAAACAAGAGAGCAGTTGTTTTAAATTCGTCTATGAATGAAGTTGTTCAATTTATTTCAAATACATCTTTTGATTATTCTTTAAATAATGCTTTTTTTGAAAACAATACTGCTTTTTTAGGAACAAAAGAATTTGGAGTTTTGGCAGCAACATTTACCCAGCCAAATACTTATTTAGAAATTCACCCAGAAGGACCATTGTCTAATGATGTTTTTTCAATAGCCGTAAATAATAGTAATTTATGGGTTGTTTATGGTGGTTATACGGATGTTTTTGGCCCTTCTTTTAACAAACAAGGTTTTAGTCATTATAATGGAGTAAATTGGATAAACACAAAATATAATCCAGCTTTTCCTGTAACAGATTTAAGTCATATAACCATAGATCCTAATGCAGAAAATAGAGTTTATATTAGTTCTTTAGGAGATACTGGAGATGTAAATTCTGTAGCTACTGGAGGAATTTTAGTAGTTGAAAATGATGAAATAAAAACGTTCTACAATCAGTTAAACAGTCCTTTAGAAGACATTGTTGCTTTAGACCCAAATAGAGTTACAATTAGAATAAATGGTAGTGCTTTTGATAGTCAGGGTAATTTATGGGTAACCAATATTGGTGTGCCAAATGAATTAAAAAAGCTATCTACAAATGGCTCTTGGTCTAGTTTTGATATGAGTTCTGTAAAAACTGATGGAGCTTTTGGTTTAAGCGAGTTAGCTGTAGATAGAAATAATAGTATTTGGTATGGTTCTAGAAACAATGGTGTTTTTGTTTTTAATGAAAACGGAAACAGAAAAAAAGCATTAATTGCTACACCAAATTTAGGGAATTTACCAGATGCCAATGTAAATTCGGTTGCTGTAGATGGAAGTAATAGAATTTGGTTGGGTACAAAATCTGGTTTAGTAGTTTATACAAATGCTTCTGGTGTTTTTGAAGAAACGGTTTCTAACGCAAATCCTATTATTATTTTAGATGATGGTATTGCTAAAAAACTAGGAGGAGACCAAGCTATAAATTCTATTTTTGTAGATGGCGCAGATAATAAATGGATTGGCACAGATAATGGAGGTGTTATTTACACAAACCCAAGTGGACAAACTACAATAGCAAACTTTAGTAAACAAAACTCACCTTTACCATCAGACAGAATTATAAAAATTAAAGTAGACAATTCTACAGGTAAAGTATATTTTGCTACAGATAAAGGTATAGTTGCTTACAATAGTAAAGTGGCGCCTTTTGGCGATGTTTTAGGAGATGTGTATGCATACCCTAATCCTGCGCTTAGAAATCATGAAACAGTTACAATAGATGGCAGAAATGGTACACATTTACCTAAAGGAACAAATGTAAAAATTGTAGACGTTGCAGGTAACTTAGTTTACGAAACAAATGTTGTTGAAGGGCAAGAGTTACAAGGAGGAAAAGTAGTTTGGAATAAAAAAAATTTAGCAGGAAATAGTGTTGCTTCTGGTATTTATATTGTTTTATTATCTAATGATGATGCTTCTGAAACTTCTATAACAAAAATTGCAATTGTTAATTAAATGGCTGTAATAACAACAAAAGCAATTGTTTTAAGTACCTTAAAATATAGCGATACCAGTTTAATAGTAAAGTGTTATACAGAGCAAGAAGGCATTAAGTCTTACATTATAAAAGGAATTTTAAAAGCTAAAAAGGGCGGAATTAAAGTTGCATATTTTCAACCATTAACGCAATTAACTTTAGTAGCAAATCATAGTTCAAAAAGCTCACTTCATAATTTAAAAGAAGTACAAATATTAAACCCTTATAAAACCATTTATAGAGACATTGTTAAACAATCTGTTGTTTTATTTATTTCTGAAGTTTTATCTAACAGTATTCAGGAAGAAGAAAAAAATGAAGATTTTTATAACTATTTAGAGGCAGGTTTAAATTGGTTAGACGCACATGATAAAATTGCTAATTTTCATTTGCTTTTTTTATTAAATGCATCTCGATTTTTAGGTTTTTATCCAGATACATCAGAAACCACGCTTTATAATTTCGATTTGTTAAATGGAAGTTTCTCAGAATCAAGTGCTAATAAAGATGTTATTTCTGGAAACGAATTTTATCAATTTAAAAAGCTGTTAGGCATAAATTTTGATAGTATAGAAGAAGTGTCTTTTAGTAAAAATGAAAGACAATTAGTTTTACAAATTATTATAAGATATTTTGAATTACATTTGGATGGCTTTAGAACACCAAAATCATTACAAATTTTAGAAGCAGTTTTTAATTAATGAAAAAATTATTCTTTACAATCGTTTTATTTATTACTGGTTTTACTTTTTCACAAAAGGTGAAAGTTTTAGACCAGCAAACTGGTAAAATTGTTAAAAATGTAAGCATTTTTAACGATAAAGAAACTATTAATATAACTACAGATAACAATGGTTTTGCAGATCTTTCAGATTTTAAAAAGAATGAATTTGTAGTACTTTCTCATTTATCTTACGCAGTTTTAAGAATTAGAAAATCTGCTATAGAAGGTAAAAATTATATTATTTACTTAACTAAAGAATCTGAACAACTAAATGAAGTAGTTATTTCTTTGTTTAAAAAAGAAGAAAAAGCAGATAGAATAGCAGAACAAATTGCCGTTTTAAATGCCAGAGATATTCAAAAAATATCACCACAAACTTCTGCAGATTTATTGGCAACAATTCCAGGAATTAAAGTGCAAAAATCTCAATTTGGTGGTGGTAGTCCTGTAATTAGAGGTATGGAGTCTAACAGAGTTTTATTAGTTGTAGATGGTGTTAGAATGAATAACGCTATTTATAGAAAAGGACATTTACAAAGTTCTATTACCGTTACACCAAATATGTTAGATAAAACAGAAGTAGTTTTTGGGCCTTCTTCTGTAGTTTATGGTTCAGATGCATTAGGAGGTGTAATTCATTATTATACAAAAACACCAAAATTATCTGAAGTACCAGAAATTAAAAGTCAATTATTTTCTAGATATTCTACTGTAAATAATGAAATTACAACAAATGTTTCTGCAGAAATTAGAAATAAAAAGTGGGCATCTTTAACAAGTGTTTCTTTCAGTGATTTTGGAGATTTGAAAGCTGGAAAAAATAGATCTCATGGTTTTGATGATTGGGGAAAAGTATTTTTTTATTCAGAAAATATGAATGGAAATTATAAAGAAACTCCAACAGTAAATTCAGATCCTAATTTGCAGAAAAATACTGGTTATAATCAAACAGATGTTTTACAAAAATTCTATATTCCATTATCTAAAAATACAGATTTAAAAGTAAATCTTCAATATTCTACATCATCCGACATACCAAGATTCGATAGATTAACTGAATTAAAGGATGGTGAATTAAAGTTTGCAGAATGGTACTATGGTCCTCAAGAAAGATTTTTAGTTTCAACTCAATTTCTTATAAATCCTAACAAAAATTGGTTAGAAAACGGAGTTATAACAGCAGCATATCAAAACTTACAAGAAAGTAGAATACAACGTAAATTTGGAAGTTTAGATAGGTCTTATAGAGAAGAAAATGTAGATGTTTTTAGTTTGAATGGAGATTTTTCAATATCATTAACAGAAGACAAAAAAAGAACTCTTTCCTATGGTTTTGAGTTTGCTTATAATGATGTGAATTCTAATTCTTATGGTAAAGAATTAAATATTGTAAACGGCCAAATAGATGGTTTTTCTAATGATTTTAAAGTGCAATCTCGTTATCCAGATGGAGGTAGTAATTATTTAAGTTCTGCTGTTTACATAGATTACAGACAAGATATTAATAGTAAATCTACTTTAAATTCTGGTATTCGTTTTACAAATACCAATTTAAATGCAACTTGGTTAGATCAAACATTTATTCAATTAGATGAAACAGATATAGAGGCTAACCACTCTGCTGTAACTGCAACTTTAGGTTACGTGTATAAACCAAATACAAATTGGCAAATTAATAGTGTTGTTTCTTCAGGTTTTAGATCTCCAAACATAGATGATGTTGGTAGAGTAAGAGAGAAATCTGGTAATGTTACAGTACCAAATATTAATGTTACACCAGAGTTTGCTTACAACGCAGAATTGGGTGTTCAAAAGTATTTTAATGATAAAAAGTTTCGTTTTGGTGCAAATATTTACTACACTTTATTAGATAATTATATTCAAAGAGATTTTATTTATAACGAAGATGGAAGTAAAAAACAAATAGAATTTGATGGAGAGTTTGGTAATGCTGTTTCTAATCAAAATAAAAAAACAGCTTATATAACTGGTTTTACAGCTAATTATTTAGGTAAAATTTCTGATGCTTGGAATACTTCTGGTTTTTTAACTTACACAAAAGGAAGAACATATGATACTAAAGAACCTATGTCATCAATTCCGCCATTATTTGGCCAATTTGAATTAAATTATAATTCAGATAAAATTCAATTAGGAGCTGCAATTCGTTTCAATTCTAAAAAAGATATAGAAGATTTTAATATAACTGAAGGAATAGATAACCACGATTTAACACCAATTGTATATGCTAATGCAACAGAAGATACAGATATCTATTTTGGTACACCAAGTTGGTTAACTTTAGGCTTAAACGGGCGATATGAAGTGAATACAAATATCTCTTTACAAGCTAGATTAGATAATTTGTTAGACCAACATTATATTGAATTTGCATCTGGTGTTGCATCTCCAGGAAGAAACTTGTCTCTTTCTTTAATGGCTATTTTTTAACCTTTTTCTTTTTCCCTTCTTCAGTAAAATTATCATTTAAAGCTCTTTCTGTTTTTACAATACTTACAATTATTGTTAAGAAAACAAAAGCCATTGGTTGCCAAGTTAACTCAGCATTTAAAAGAGTTGCAAAAGCTAAACCAGCAAGAAAAGAAATACCAGCGTAAATTAAAAAACTTCTATTAAAAGTGCTGTTTGCAAAATTCCAAATTTCTTGATTTTGCATTGCTTTAGGTGTTTTATAACCATAAATACTATTAATTTTCTTTGGTGGAAATTTCCAGAAAATAATACTAATTAGAAAAAGTACTCCGTTAGTTGTAAATATATATAATAAAGCATCGCTCATAATTCCTGTGTTTTAAAAATCTATCTATTTTTTCTTTGGTCTTAATAATCCCTCTTGTGCAAAAGAAGCAATTAACTTACCATCTCTTGTAAAAATGTTTCCTTTTGCCAAACCTCTTGCGCCAAATGCATTTGGTGATTCTGCAGAGAACAACATCCAATCATCAAAATCAAAATCTCTAAAAAACCACATAGAATGGTCTAAACTTGCCGTTTGTGTGTTTCCAAAATTATGCTTACTTGCATTAGGGTTAAAGGCTGCGTTTAAGATATTATAGTCAGATATGTATGTTAAAATTTCTTGTTTTGTTCTGTAATCTAAATCTTGTTTTTCTCCTTTTAAACGAAACCAAACTTGTTCTGTTGGTGGTAAGTTTTTAGGATCTAAAGGATTTGGAACTCTTACGGGTTTAAATTCTATTGGTCTTTTTACACTTAAGAAATCTTTGGTAGATTTTGGTAAAAACTCACCAAACTGTTCCAACATATCATCCCAACTAAATAATTCTTCTGGTTGTTTTATGTTTGTGTCAAAACTTGCCTGGTGTTCAAAACCATCTTCTTTTTGATGAAAAGAAGCAGCTAATATAAATATGGTTTTTTCATGCTGAATTGCAGTAACTCTTCTAGTAGAAAAGCTTCCTCCATTTCTTACTTCTTCAACTTTATAATGAATAGGTACTTTTAAATCTCCAGCTTCTAAAAAATATCCATGTAAAGAGTGTAAAATTCTGTCTTCTGGTATTGTTCTATAAGCAGCATTTACAGATTGCGCCAATACTTGTCCGCCAAAAACATTTGGGCTTCCAATAGTATAACTGTTTCCGCTGAAAACGTTATTTCCTAAATTTTTTAAATCTAAAAGGGCAATTAATTCTTTACTAGTTTGCATTTATTTTTATTTTTTAAAAGGAAATTTTTGTTGAAATGGAGTTGGTTGAATTCTCTGCAAAAATAGCTTTAAAATTCTGTTTTTAATACTTTTTTTATGACGAAGATACATGGTTAAATCTTGTGGAATTGCACCAACAGAACTCTTTATTTCACTAGCAGTTCTGCCAAAATTAATGGTTTTTATTTTTTTATTGATAGCAATTTCTATGTAATCATACAGCATTCTTTGGTAAATGGCATGTTCTCTATTTAACTCATAATCTATACCAACAAAGTGCGCATCTAAAGAATTTTTATTAATAACTCCAGATATAAAACCAACAATTTTGTTTTCTAGCCAGTAAGTTTTTAAAATATAATTTTCACCTATTTTTTCTTTAAAACCTTTATAAGTTTCTAAGTTAAATTCGCCTAAATTAAAAGCAGCATTAGCAGCTACTTTTTTATAAAGAGCTGTCATTTTAGGTAACTGATTATTTATGTTATATGCTGTTACTTCTTCAATTCTAATAGCTTTACTTTGTTTAAAAGCTTTTTTTGCCTTTACTCTAAACTTAGTTTTCATAGCAGCCAAATAGTCGTCAAAAACCATCCAATTTTCATCAATTTGTAGTAGCATATTTGGTTCTACAGAAAAAGGGTGATAATTGTAATCTTTCAATTCATCGGTAATAAATAAAGATTCGTTTATAAAGTCTTTTATAAGAAAAGCGTCTATTTTTAACTTCTTATTAGAATTTACAAAGTGCAAAATAGCCTTTGCTAGTTCTTTAATTACTTGTTTTTTATCTTGATTATCTTTAATGAAAATACCATGTTCTCCACTAACAAATGTATTGCCAGAAATTAATAGTTTTAAAGGCTTGCTGTCTTTTAAAATACGAAGTTTTCTTCCTAAATCTTTCAAGAAATTTAATTCTTTTTGAATAGAATTTATAAAAAAATCTACAATTTGTATGGATGAAAAAGCAATTGGCATTTCATTTTTATCAACCAATATAATATATGAAAACTTAATTTTTGGATGATTTTTTTCAATAGATTGTAAAAAATCTCGTTGAAAATAAATATTGTTTTCACATTGTAGTGTTTCCCATATTTCTAGAGAAATTTCATCTACAGAAGAGAAAAATAATGCGGTATTTGTGTTAGAGCAGCAAATCAAATTAATTCATGTAATGTTTTAGGTTTTCTGGCCCTTCTAAAATGGTTCTTTTAATTTGCATTGTACCATTTTCTGTGGTAATAATATGCCATTTTATAAGGCAAATTTCATTTTTTTCAATCTCTATACCTGTAATAGATCTTGGGTGTACACAACTTCCGTCATTAAAAAACGGAATTTCATTTTTATCAGGAAAACGTGGTCTGTGTGTATGTCCAGTAATCATCATTTGATTATTGTTTTCTTGAATCCATTTTTCTAATTTATACTCTACTTTTATACGTTCTTTAAAGTTTTGTGCAGGAGAGGTAGGGTCTGAAAAACCTAGTATTTGTAGAGGTTTCCATAAAACTTTTACTAAAAAACTACTAAATCTCCAACAAACATAGTTAAACCAATCTGCTTGATGCCCGTGTAAAAGAAATATATTCTCACCAGTTTTTTCATCTTCTAAAACAATTGCTTCAGAAAAAGAAGCACCAATTAAAAGTTCTTTTTTAGTATTAGAAACAGAGTCGTAATAGTAGTGTAAATTCTTACGAATTGTTGCAGGGTTTTTATATTTCATATCATGGTTTCCCCAGATAAAATGTAATCTGTTTTTATCATGAAATTTTTTTAACCACAGATAAATATGTTTGTTGGCTTTAAATATTTTATTAAAGTTTCTATTCTCCCATAATTCATCTCCATCTCCTAATTCTATATAGGTAAAGTTATTTTTATAATAATGTTCTAATGCATGTTTAAACATGTTTCTATTGTGTGCAAAATCATCTGCAAAACCATTGTCTCCTCTATGAGAATCGCTAAAAAGTACAAATTTAGAATCTACATTAAAACAGATTTTTTTTGCATTTTTATAGGCACGAGAAATTCTAAAATTAGAAGACATTTTATTTCTTTTGAAGATATAAAGATGGTGAAAAAATATGATTTTGTAAATTTTAGGATAAAAAATACCAATTATAACTTTTCTTTAACAAACTAGCTTTAAACTTTAGAAGCTAACTTATGTCTAACAAGTATATTTGTACAACTATTATACCTTTCTTAAGCTAAAGAAAGTTCAACTAACTAATTATGAGAAAAATTATTCTAGCAGTTCTAGGAGTTTTAACTATTGTGGGTGCTATACTTTTAGGGAATTATCTAATTGATAAAAACCAAAAACCAAAACCTAAATACAAAAAACAAATAAAAACAGTTTTTGTAGAAAGTGTAGAAAATAAAGAAATTCCTATAATTTTAGCTGCAAGTGGTAATTTAAATGCTAAGAATAAGATAGAAATTTACTCTGAGGTTCAAGGAATTTTAAAGCCATCTAATAAACTTTTTAAGGCTGGTACAAATTATAATAGAGGAGAAACTTTGCTAAGCATAAACAACGATGAGTTTTACGCAAGTTTACAGTCTCAAAAAAGTAATTTAAATAACTTAATTACAGCTATTTTACCAGATTTACGTTTAGATTATCCGGTAGAATTTGTTAAGTGGGAAAATTATATTAAATCTTTTGATATGAATAAAACCACGCCTAAATTACCTAAATTTTCTACAGATAAAGAAAAGTATTTTATTTCTGGTAGAGGTATTTTAACAGCTTATTATAATGTAAAAAATTTAGAAGTACGTTTATCTAAATATCAAATTAGAGCACCTTTTTCTGGTATTCTTACAGAAGCTTTGGTAAGCCCAGGAACTTTGGTTAGAGTAGGGCAAAAATTAGGCGAGTTTATAGATCCAAGGGTTTATGAAATGGAAGTTTCTATTAATTCTGAATTTGCAGATTTATTAAAAGTAGGTAACTCTGTTTCGCTTTCTAATTTAGAAAAAACTAAAAATTACACCGGTAAAGTTATTCGAGTAAATGGTAAAGTAGACCAGGTTTCTCAGACTATTAAAGCTTTTATAGATGTAAAACATTCAGATTTAAAAGAAGGAATGTTTTTAGAAGCAAATTTAGTAGCTAAATCTGAAACAGAAGCGATAGAGATTCCTAGAAAATTATTGATTGATAATACTGCAGTTTATACAGTTAAAAATGATAGTATTTTAAGTTTAGTTACCATAGAACCTGTTTATTTTGGACCAGATAAAGTGGTGATAAAAGGACTTAAAAATAATGACAAAATTTTAACACAAACCTTGCCAGGAGCTTTTGATGGTATGACAGTTAAAATCAATAAAAATAAATAAGCTATGAAAAAAATCATTACTTATTTTATTAAGTATCCTGTAGCTGTAAACGTTATTATTTTAGCGTTTATTATTTTTGGAGCCGTTGGTGCTATCAGTATGAAATCGTCATTTTTTCCACTGGTAGATTCAGAATTAATAAACATTTCTTTAGCATATCCAGGAGCTTCTCCTGCAGAAATGGAAGAAGGAGTTGTTTTAAAAATTGAAGACAATTTAAAAGGAATAGTTGGTGTAGAAAGAGTAACTTCTGTATCAAGAGAGAATTCTGCAACTGTAAACATAGAAGTAGAAAAAGGTAAAAATATAGATGTTGTTTTATCTGATGTAAAAAATGCAGTAGATAGAGTTCCGTCTTTTCCTTCTGGTATGGAACCTGCTGTAATTGCAAAAGTAGAAAGTATAAGACCAACTATTAGTTTTACGGTTAGTGGAGAAAATGTTTCTTTAAAATCTTTAAAACAATACGCTAGAAATGTAGAAAATGATATTAGAGGAATAGAAGGTATTTCTCAAGTAGCTATTTCGGGTTTTCCAGATGAAGAAATAGAAATTGCAGTAAGAGAAAGCGATTTACGATCTTACAATATGTCTTTTACAGAAGTTGCCAATGCTGTAAGAAATTCTAATATTTTAATTACAGGTGGTAATATAAAAACTTCTGAAGAAGATTATTTAATTAGAGCAAGTAACAGATCTTATTACGGTGTAGAACTTCAAAATTTAATTGTAAGAACTGCTACAAATGGTAATATTATAAGATTAAAAGATATTGCAGAGGTAAAAGATACTTGGTCAGAAAATCCAGACAGATTATATTATAATGGCAATTTAGCTATTAATGTAACAGTTAGTAACACCAATAATGAAGATTTAATTTCTTCTGCAGATAAAATTAAAGAATACATTCACAAATTTAATCAACAACAACAAAACGTTCAGTTAAATGTTTCTAGTGATGCTTCTATAACTTTAAACGGAAGAACAAAGTTATTAGTAGAAAACGGTGTTGTAGGTATTTTATTAGTGCTGTTTTTCTTAGCATTATTTCTAAATTTAAGATTAGCAATTTGGGTAGCTTTTGGTTTACCAGTAGCATTTTTTGGTATGTTTATTTTTGCAGCTCAGTTTGATGTTACGATAAATGTATTATCACTTTTTGGAATGATCATAGTTATTGGTATTCTGGTAGATGATGGTATTGTTATTGGAGAAAATATTTATCATCATTATTACGACTTAGGAAAATCTAAAATTAATGCTGCAATTGATGGTACAATGGAAGTTATTCCGCCAATTGTTTCGGCAATTTTAACTACCATTATTGCTTTTTCAACCTTCTTTTTTGTTGATGGAAGAATAGGAAGTTTCTTTGGCGAAGTTTCTACAATTGTACTATTAACTTTAACCGTTTCTTTGGTAGAAGCATTAATTATTTTACCAGCACACATTGCACATTCTAAAGCTTTAGAAAGAAAAAAACTAGAAAATGGCGAACAAAAAAAGACAAACGTAATAGATACTTTTTTTAATAAAGTAAATAAAGCTGCAGATGGTTTTTTAGTTAAACTAAGAGATACTTTTTACATGCCTTTTTTAAAGTTTTGTTTAAAAAATAAGGTTTTTGCTTTTTCTATGCCAATTGCATTGGTAATTTTTAGCATTATGGCAATGAATGCTGGTATTGTTAAAAGTGCATTTTTTCCAAGAATTGCTAGTGATAGAGTTCAAATAAACCTTACAATGCCACAAGGTACTAATGAGCAAATTACAGACTCTATTATATCTTTAATTGAAGAAAAAGTATGGATAGCTAATAAAGAATACACAGAAAAACAAACAGGAAATATTTCTGTTGTAGAAAATGTTATTAAAAGAATTGGACCTGGAAGTGCAAATGCAACTTTAACTGTAAATTTATTACCAGGTGAAGCCAGAGATTTTTCTTCCCCAGAAATAACAAATACTATTAGCGATAAAGTTGGTAAAGTTTACGGAGTAGAAAGTTTAACTTTTGGTTCTGGTGGTAATTTTGGTGGTAGTCCTGTTGCTGTTTCTCTTTTAGGAAATAACATAACAGAATTAAAAGCAGCCAAACAAGAGTTAAAACAAGTATTAGAAAATAATGCGCTTTTAAAAGATATTTCAGATAATGACCCTGCAGGAATTAAAGAAATAAAAATAACTTTAAAAGATAATGCATATTTACTAGGTTTAAATTTGCAAAGTATTATGGCGCAAATTAGATATGGTTTCTTTGGTTTTCAGGCACAACGTTTTCAAAGAGGTCAAGATGAGATAAAAGTTTGGGTTCGTTATGACAGAAAAGACAGGTCGTCTATTAAGAACTTAGATGATATGCGTATTTCTACTCCTTCAGGAACAAGGGTAGCTTTTTCTGAAATTGCAAATTACACTATCGAAAGAGGAGACATTGCAATAAATCATTTAAAAGGACAAAGAGAAATACAAATTACAGCAGATTTAAAAGATTTAGAAACAAGTGCAACCGAAATTTTAGATGATATTAAAACAAGGGTAATGCCAGAAATAACGTCTAAATACCCAACAGTTTCACCTTTATATGAAGGGCAAAATAGAGAAGCTAAAAAAACAACAGATTCTGTAGGTGTTGTAGGGCCAATTATTTTATTATTAATTTATATAGTAATTGCGTTTACATTCCGTTCTTATAGTCAGCCTATTTTATTAATAATTATGATTCCTTTTAGTATGATTGGAGTTGTTTGGGGACATTATTTTCATAATTTTCCAATCGGAATTTTATCATTTTTAGGTATAATAGCTCTGGTAGGAATTATGGTGAACGATGGTTTGGTATTAATTGGAAAATTCAACAGTTATCTAAAAGAAGGAATGAAATATGACGATGCATTAATTGCTGCTGGTCAATCTCGTTTTAGAGCAATTTTCTTAACTTCTTTAACAACTGTAGCTGGTTTAGCGCCTTTATTGTTAGAAAAAAGTAGACAAGCGCAGTTTTTAATTCCTATGGCAATATCTATTTCCTACGGTATAGCAATTGCAACTATTTTAACATTGGTAATGTTACCCCTTTTATTGTCTGTTTCTAACTCTTTAAAAGTGAAAATTAAATGGTTAAAAACCGGAGAAGAAGTTACTAAAGAAGAAGTAGAAAGAGCAATTATAGAATCTAAACATGACGAGGAAGATAATGAAGATGCACTACTTAACGCAAAAGATAACAATTATGAAATTGAATAAAAAAACAATGATAATAGTCGTTTTTTTATCGACTTTACAAGGAATTTCTCAAGAAATTTTAACAAAAAAAGAAGCGCTAGAAATTACTTTAGAAAACAACTTTGGAATTAAAATAGCAAACAATAATATTGCTGTTGCAGAGAATAATAAAAGTATTTATAATACTGGTTTTTTACCCACTGCTGCTCTTTCTTCTGGTGCAAATTATAGAAGAGATAACCAAACAATTACACGTCAAGATGGTACTTCTACCTCAGTAAATGGCGCGGTAACAAAGTCTTATAATGCTTCTTTAAATTTAAACTATACTATTTTTGATGGTTTAGGAAGAAAGTACAATTATCAACAGTTAAAAGAAACGTATAATTTAACAGAATTACAGGCAAAAGAAACAATAGAAAATACGTATTTGCAGTTGTTTACAACTTACTTTCAAATTGCACGATTGTCTGAGAATAAAACAAACTTAAATGAGGCTTTAACTATTTCTAAACAAAGATTGCAACGTGCAAAGTACCAATATGAATATGGGCAATCTACTAAATTAGAATTGTTAAACGCAGAGGTAGATGTAAATAATGATAGCATTACACTAATAAGCGCCAACCAACAATTAAGCAACGCTAAACGTGGTTTAAATGTTATTTTAGGTATAGAAAAAGAGGTAAGTTATGTTGTTGAAACTAAGGTAGACTTTATTGAGATGATGAATTTTGAAGATCTTCAACAAAAAACTTTAGCAAAAAATACAAGTTTAAAACAAAACGAAAAAAATATAGCAATTAGTGAGTTTAATATTAAAATAAACAAAGCAAGTTACTTACCATCTTTAGGCTTAAATACCTCTTATGGTTGGAATAAAAGTGAAAACCCAGCTACTTCTTTTTTAGCAGGTTCTACATCTAATGGTTTAAATGCAGGTTTAAGTTTATCTTGGAATGTTTTTGATGGTGGAAGCACAAAAACAAGAGTTGAAAATGCTAAAATAGCGTTAGAAAATCAGCAAATTTTATTAGAGCAGCAAAAAGTAACAATAGAGAATAATTTAAAAAATACTTGGGGAAATTACCAAAACCAATTGTTTATATTAAAAGCACAAGAAACCAATGTTTTAACTACGCAAAATAACTTCGATAGAAGTAAAGAACGTTATAAGTTAGGGCAAATTACTTCTATAGAATTTAGACAAGCTCAGGTGAACTTAATTAACTCTAAAACGGCATTTAACAATGCAAAATACGATGCTAAGTTAATAGAGTTGCAATTGTTGCAATTAAGTGGAGATATTTTAAATGTAAATTTTTAAAACCTGATTTTTATCATAATTTTACAAGCTTATAAGTTTTAGTTTTGTAGAAAATTGAATAATTATGAGTTTTTTAAACACACCACTAGTTTCTTGGGTAAATGGTACAATCATGATCGGTATTTTTGCTGTAGTTGTTGTAGGTTTAGTAGTAGCCGTTTATTTGCTAATGAGTACAGATAAAAAAGCAAAATAGAAAACAATATTCTTATATATAAAACCCCAAGTTTATCTTGGGGTTTTGTTGTTGGAAAAAGTTTTTATAAACCGTATTTTTAGGAATCATTTTTGTATTTTTATACATGTAAAAACTAGCAATAATGGCGAGTAAATTAGACGTTAATTTTGGTTATCTTTTTGAAGAAGATTTAATAAAAGAAATTACCAAAGTAGGTATTCCAAAAACTTTTTCTGCAGAAACTACAATCATAGAAAAAGGAGATTATATAAAATCTATGCCATTACTTTTATCTGGTGCTATTAAAATTCTTAGAGAAGATGATAAAGGAGAAGAATTGGTGTTGTATTACCTAGAAAAAGGAGATACATGTGCCATGACATTATCTTGTTGTATGGGACAAACTAAAAGTAAAATTAGAGCAATTGCAGAAACAGATGTAGAGCTAATTATGTTACCAAAAGAAAAAATGACAGATTGGTTAACTAGCTTTAAAAGTTGGCAATCTTTTATCTTGCAAAGTTACCATAATAGAGTAGAAGAACTCTTATCTGCAGTAGATACAATTGCTTTTCTTAAAATGGATGAACGCCTTTTTAAATATTTAAAAGACAAAGCTATGGTTACACATAACGATGTTTTAAATGTTACTCACAAACAAATTTCTGAAGACTTACACACTTCTAGAGTAGTAATTTCTAGATTACTTAAAAAGTTAGAAAACGAAAGTAAAATTCAGCTTTTTAGAAATAGTATAAAGATTTTAGAACTGTAACATTAGTTACCTTTTACCAATTAGAAACATCCTATTTTTGTAAATAAAAAAAGATGAAACCACTTACATTATTAATAGTATTTGCTTTTATATTTAGTTGTAAAGATTCTAAAAGGCCTTCTTATTCTAAAAAGAAAATAGATTCAAGTATAAGCACACAAACACATGCTGGTAAAAAATTAATGGAAACAAACTGTTACGTCTGCCACAGCCCAACAGCTGATGAAGATAACAGAATTGCACCTCCAATGATTGCAATAAAAAAGCATTATTCTGTGGGTAACATTTCAAAAGAAGAATTTATAAATTCGGTGCAAAACTGGATTAAAAATCCTACCAATGACAATGCAAAAATGTTTGGAGCTGTTAAGCGTTTTGGATTAATGCCAAAACAAGGTTTTCCGGAAGAAACCATCAAACAAATTGCTGATTATATGTATGAGTTTGATATTGAAAAACCAGAATGGTTTGAAGATCATTATAATAAACAACATGGTAAAGTAAATGGTAGAGGCAAAGGAATGGGAATGCAAAATAGTAAGCAAAAAACAAACCTAGAAAACTTTTCTTATAGTGAACAAGGATTAAAATATGCACTTTCTACAAAAGCAGTTTTAGGTAAAAATTTAATGGGTAAAATTCAAAAAGAAGGAACCTTAGCCGCATTAAAGTTTTGTAATATAAAAGCATATCCATTAACTGATAGTATGTCTGTTGTGCATAAAGCAACTATAAAAAGAGTGTCAGACAAACCAAGAAATTCTAACAACAAAGCAAATGCGTTAGAGAATGGGTACATAAGTATTTTTAAGAAAGAGGCAAAATTAAATAAAGAATCAGAACCAATTGTTGTAGAAACTGCGGAAAATGTAAACTTCTATTATCCCATTAAAACAAATGGGATGTGTTTGCAATGTCATGGAAAACCAACATTAGATATTAAAAGCAATACATTAGCCCAAATAAATAAATTTTATCCAAAAGATTTGGCAACTGGCTATAGTGAGAATCAAGTAAGAGGAATTTGGAGTATCACTTTTAATAAATAAAAAATTCTTAGGTATGAGCAATTTTTCAGAAATTATCAATCAAGATAAACCAGTTTTAGTAGATTTTTTTGCAGAATGGTGTGGACCTTGTAAAATGATGAGTCCAATTTTAAAAGAGGTAAAAGATACTTTAGGAGATAAAGTTTCTATTATAAAGATAGACGTTGATAAAAACCAGTCTTTAGCAGCAAAATACCAGGTTAGAGGAGTGCCTACTTTAATTTTATATAAATCAGGTAAACAAGTTTGGAGACAATCTGGTGCAGTTCAAAAAAATGATCTAGTTAAAATTATTAATAGTTTTTAATTTTTTATTTGTAATAAATGTTACACTAAAAAAGTAGCAATAATTATAATTTTATAACCTAATACAAGAATCATGGAAGACATGCTTTTTTACGATAGATTGCAATTTGCATTTACTATCACTTTTCACTACATATTTCCACAATTAACTATGGGTTTATCACTGTTAATTGTATTTTTTAAATGGAGATTTTTAAGAAATAACAACGAGAAATATAATAATGCAGCTAAATTTTTAATGAAAATTTTTGCAATTAATTTTACAATGGGTGTTGTAACAGGAATTCCAATGGAGTTTCAATTTGGTACCAATTGGGCAAAGTTTTCAGAGCTAACAGGTGGTGTTATAGGACAAACTTTAGCAATGGAGGGTATGTTTTCATTCTTTCTAGAGTCTTCCTTTTTAGCTTTATTCATTTTTGGTGAAAAATTAATGGGTCAAAAATTACATTTTCTAACAGGTTTTTTAGTTTTCTTAGGTTCTTGGGCTAGTGGTTGGTTTATTTTGGCAACAAATGCTTGGATGCAACATCCAGTAGGTTATGAAGTTTTAGAAAACGGAAAATTTGTTTTAAATAATTTTGGAGAACTTTTCTCTAATCCTTGGTTATTACCTGCTTTTTTACATAATCAAATGGCTTCTGTAGTAACATCATCTTTTGTTGTTGCAGCTGTTGGTGCTTTTTATATTTTAAGAAACAAACAAGTAGAATATGGAAAACTTTTTTTAAAAACGGGTGTGGTTTTTGGGCTAATCTCTAGTTTATTAGTTGCTTTTCCTACCGGAGATTGGAATGCTAAAAACGTTGCAAAATATCAACCTGCTGCTTTTGCTGCTATGGAAGGTATTTTTGAAACGGAACATGCAGGTGCAGAAATAGTATTAATTGGACAGCCTAATATGGTCGAAAAAAAATTAGACAATAAAATTGCTGTTCCTAATATTTTAAGTTTTTTAACCTACCAAGAATGGGATAAGCAAATTATTGGTATGGACAAGTTTAAAGAAGAAGAGTTGCCAGATAATGTGCCAGCATTGTATTATTCTTATCATATAATGGTTGGTTTAGGTACTATTTTTATTGGTGTTATGGCACTTGCTTTTTTCTTTTTATGGCGTAGAAAATTATTTAAATCAAAGAAGTTACTTTGGTTAATTATGTTCTTAGTTCCTTTTCCATACATAGCAAATATAACAGGCTGGTATGTTGCAGAATTAGGTAGACAACCATATTTAGTTTATGGTTTATTAAAAACAAGCGATGGTGTTTCGCCAACAGTGTCCTCTGGTAATACATTATTTACCTTATTAGGTTTTGTTGCTTTGTATATGTTATTAGGGCTGTTGTTTTTAGTTCTAGTTGGTAAAACTATTAATGAAGGTCCGAACTCTAAAACTCATTAAATTATGGAAGTATTTTGGTATGTTGCAATAGCTATTGTTTTAGTAATGTTTTTTATTTTAGATGGTTATGATTTTGGAGCAGGAATTATTCATCTATTTTTTGCAAAAAAAGAAAAAGACAAAGAAGTAATTACAAAGTCTGCTGGTTTATTTTGGGATTCTAATGAAGTTTGGTTAGTAGCTGCAGGAGGTATGCTTTTTATGGCATTCCCTACATTTTACGCTTCTGTATTTAGTGGTTTTTATCTTCCATTAATTATTGTTTTATGGTTAATTATTTTTAGAGCCATTGGTTTAGAATTTAGAGGGCAATTTAAGTACCAAATGTGGAAAGATATTTGGGATAAATCTTTTGGAGTTTCTAGTTTATTATTAGCGTTGTTTTTTGGTATTGCTTTAGGAAATATTGTTAGAGGGGTAAATTTAGGTATTGTAAAAACGGGAGTTTCTGCGCACGAACCACATTATTTTTTCTTACCCTTATGGGACAGTAGTTTTAGCCCTTTAAGTGAAACACCAGGAATTATAGATTGGTTTACAATAATTATTGGTTTAATTTCTGTAGTTACATTAGCAATTCATGGTGCAAATTGGATCATTTTAAAAACAAATTCATCAATAAATAGTAAGCTTAAAAACGTTATTTTTAAATTGAATATTGCATTAACAATTCTAACAATTTTTTCTTTATTCGTTTGGCAAGTAGTTAATCCTAATTCTTTAGATAATTTTTTTAAAAAACCTTATTTAATTATATTTCCTATTATTTATTTAACAGGTTTAATAGGTTTGTTTTTCATTAAGAAAATAAAAAAAGATAGTCATGCATTTCTATTATCAACTTTATTAATTTTAGGAGGAATCACATCATCCTTAGCATCATTATTTCCTGTTTTATTACCTTCAATAAATAATGTAAATCCTTCTTTAACTATTTATAATACTTCAACATCAGAATATGGTTTATCTGTAGCTTTAATTTGGGGAATTATTGGTTTTATATTACTTATTTTATACTTCATTATTCAAAAAAGATTATTGAAAGGTAAAATTGATAATATGGATTACGGACATTAATGAATAGAAATTCTTATGACAGAAACTTTAATTTCTCTAATTAGTATTTTATTAGGAATAATTGGTGCTAATTTACTGGGTTTTGTATTTAAAAAATTTTCTTTTGGCCTTGTTGGAGATACAATTTCAGGAGTTTTTGGTAGTGTTTTTTTTATTAAATCTCTTGGACGATTAGGTTTTAGTCCAACTTTTATTGTAGAAAGTGGCACCTTTAATGTTTCATTACTTATTCTAAATTGTATAGTTTCTTTTTTAGGAGGAATTTTAGGACTACTTCTTATAAAAACAATAAATTATAAGATGAATAATAAAAGCGGCTATTAACCCCTTTTTTCTTAGTTAATTTTACATCTATTATCTGCTTTTTCATGTAACATAGGTTACACTTAGCTATTTTTTCTACACTTACTTTTGTATCAGTAAATTAAATGATACATGAAAAATACCATATTTATATTTTCTTTATTTGTAAGTAGCTTTCTCTTACAATCACAAGAAATAAAACCAATTTCTAAAACCGAAGTTTTAATTAGAGTTTCAGAGAAGAACACAGTAATTAAGATTTCTGAGGAAGTATTTAAGGCAGCAAAAGGAGATTATAAGCAAACAAATGCAGTGTTTTTACCAAACATTACAGCAAGTCATACAGGTATTTCTACAACAAATCCTTTAATGGCTTTTGGATCTAAATTAAATCAGGAAATATTAACACAAAATGATTTTAATCCTGCATTGTTAAATGATCCAACAACTACTAGAAATTTTGCAACAAAAGTAGAAATTCAGCAACCATTAATAAATTTAGACGGTTTTTATCAAAGAAAAGCAGCGAAATCTAAAATGGAAGCTATGTTTTTAAAAACTGAACGTACACAAGATTATTTAGTTTTTGAAGTTGAAAAAGCATACATGGAATTGCAATTAGCATATAAAGCTGTTGCTGTTTTAGAAAAAGCTTTAGAAGCTGCAAGTGCAAATAAAACAATGGCAGATAATAGTTTTAAACAAGGTTTTTTGCAGCGAGCTGATGTTTTAAATGTAGAAATACGAGTTACAGAAGTTAAAAACCAGTTGCAATCAGCAAAAAGCAATGTGCAAAATGCTTCTAACTATTTATCTTTTTTAATGAATGATAAAAGCTATGTTGTTTATCAACCAACAGAAAGTTTAACAGTTTCCAATGTTACTATTGATAACAAAACGATTTCTGAGAATAGATCTGATATTAAAGCAATGCACTTAGCATCTAAAGGTTTTGAAGCAATAAATAAAGCAGATAAAATGGCTTTTTTGCCACGTTTAAATGCATTTGGAAGTTATGAAATGTACGATAACAAAGTGTTTCAAGGAAATGCAAACGGGTATTTAATAGGAGCACAATTAAGTTGGGATGTTTTTAAAGGTTCTAAACGTTTTGGAAAAGCACAAAAAAGTAAAGCCGAATTTGAGAAATCTAAGTTAGAATATAATCAATATGTTTCTAAAAGTAATTTAGAATTGAATAAAGTAAAGCGCCAATTGGTTGATGCAAAAAACAGATTAGAATTAACAGATTTAGCAGTACAACAATCTGAAGAATCTTTAAGAATTAGAAAAAATAGATTTAAAGAAGGTTTAGAAAAAACATCCGATTTATTAATTGCCGAAACTCAATTTGCTCAGAAGCAATTAGAATATTATCAAACAATTTTCGAATACAATTTTACACAAACTTATTTAGAATTTTTAACTAAAGAATAAAGATAGTAAGCAGTCTCAGTTTTCAGTCCAAAAAAATAAAACAAAAAAATGAAAAAATATATCTACATAATCGCGTTCCTATTTGCATCAATATTTATTACAAGTTGTGGGAGTGAAGAGGAAAAAGTAGTAAAAGATACTACACCTGCAATTAAAATTACAGTAAGTAAAGTTGCAATAAATAGTGATAGTCAGTTTTTATCTGTAAGTGGGAAAATTCAAGCATCTAACAGTGCAGATTTAAGCACAAGAATGATGGGTTACGTTAAAAAAGTTCACGTTAATGTTGGCGATAAAGTTAGAAAGGGGCAGTTATTAGTTTCTATTAATAATACTGATTTACAAGCTAAAAAAGGACAAGTAAATGCAGGAATTGTACAAGCTAAAACGGCTTTTAATAATGCAGAAAAAAATTACAATCGTTTTAAAAATTTATTTGCGAGTAATAGTGTTACTCAAAAAGAAATGGATGACATGACTGCTAATTACGAAATGGCAAAAGCAGGTTTAGAATCTGCAAATCAGATGAAAAATGAAATTAATGCTCAGTTTGCTTATTCTAACATAACTGCTCCTTTTAGTGGTGTAATTACCAGTAAAAATATTGAGGAAGGAGATATGGCAAATCCAGGAATGCCATTAATTAGTTTAGAAACTCCTAAAGTATTTGAAGTAATTGCAATGGTGCCAGAAACTGAAATTTCTAAGATTAAGAAAGGAACATCTGTAAATGTTTTGGTAAAATCTTTGGACAAAATCTTGAAAGGAAAAGTTAGTGAAGTAAGTACTTCTGCTAAAAATACTGGAGGACAATATTTAGTAAAAATAAATTTAGATAAAACAGATGTAAATATTTTATCAGGTATGTTTTCTACGGTTCAGTTTCCTGTGGAGAGGAAAATTAAGTCTTCTTTGGTTTTAATTCCTAAAGATGCAATTGTAAAAAACGGACAATTATCTGGAGTTTATACAGTAAGTGAAAGTAATACAGCATTATTACGTTGGTTGCGTTTAGGTAGAACTTACGGAAATAAAGTTGAAGTTTTATCTGGTTTAAATGCAGATGAATCTTACATAGTTTCTGCGCAAGGAAAATTATTTAACGGAGCAAAAATTACAATTCAATAACTAACATTCCGCGTTAAGGATAGCAATGGAAATCCTTTTTTTGCTGCCATTTTTGGCAAAAAAAGATTGAAATGGATAGCCTGTTAAAACGCCCAAAAAGATAAATAATATGAAAGAAGGTTTGGCTGGTAAAATTGCAAAAGTCTTTATAGGATCTAAACTTACAGTGCTTCTAATGATCGTTTTTATGGTTGTTGGTGTGTATGCTTCGTTTTTAATTCCTAGAGAAGAAGAGCCACAAATTGATGTGCCAATGGCAGATATTTTTGTTGGTTATCCAGGAGCAAGTCCTACAGAAGTAGAAACGAGAGTTGTAAAACCTTTA
>CAXBIR010000028.1:0-31815 GCA_963975825.1 uncultured Polaribacter sp. | reverse complement strand
TTTAATTTGGTCTGCAAAGAAACCACTTTTTTCTGGATATTTCAAACTTAAAATTCGATAAGCTTGTATTGCATTTTCATACTTCTTTTGCTCTAAATAAACTTTGGCTAAAGTTTCTGTCATTAAAGCGGTGTCTTGTTTGTTTTGTGCTACAGGAACAGCAAATTCTTTTCCTTTTTCTAAAGGTGCTATTTTTGGGTTGTTTTGAATAAATCTGTCTATTAAATCTTCCTTTTTTAGTTCTTTTTTAATAGGTTTTATTTCTTTTCTAACAATTGTTTTTTGTGTAGATAATTGCAACCATTGAGAAAAAGAGTGATTTTCTGAAGGTGAAAAAGATAAAGGTTTTCCTATTTCCAAATTTTCTTCAACTTTTACAATTTCTTCATTTTTATGAATAGTTTCAGAAGCCAAAACTTCAATTTCTTCTTTTGGTTTTTCTGATATAATTTTTTCTGTTATTTGCTTATGAATATTTTCTTCATTTTTAATAGAACTATTAAAAGAAGTAATGTAATTAAATAAAACTGTTCTGTCTGTTGTGTAAGCAGCTGTTACTTTTAATTCATTATTATATTTAAAACTATCTTGGTTTTTTAATCCTTTTAAATACAAAGCTCTTGCTGCTTGAAAATATGGAAAATCTTCTACAACAGTTTTTAATTCAGCTGTTTCTAATTGCTGAATTTCAATTGTACTTTTTGCAATATCTATAAATGTAGTAGTTTTCAATTAGTTTAATTTAAATTACCATTTACCAACAGAAGCATTAAAAATATCTTGCGTAATTCTATCTATAATTTCTTCGAAAGCATTTTCTAAAACACCGCCTGTTAATTGAGATGTTGCTGCGTAATCTGAATAAAAAGAAAAAGATTTTTCAAAATCTTTATTGTCATCTACCGTATTTATATACCTAACATTTACGGTAATTGTAAGTCTATTTTGTGCAGAAGTTTGTGCAGATGTTGCACTCATTGGTGCTATTCTATAACTTGTAATTTCTCCGCTAAATTGTAAATCTCCATTAGAAGAAACTAATACTAAATTTGTTTGACGAGTAAATAAATCTTGTAATTCTGTTGTAAATTCTTGACTTAAAGTTGGTTCTATTAATTGAGCTTGGTTTCTAAAAAAATCTACTTGAATAGTTTTTGCATTACCAACATCACCACCTGTAAAACCATAAATACCACATCCAACAAATAAAAATGTAGTTATTGTAAAAAGAACTAAATAGGTTATTTTTTTCATAGATTTTTTTTGAGTTAATTATAAATCGTATTGTTTAATTTTTCTATAAAGTGTTCTTTCAGAAATACCTAGTTCTTTTGCGGCTAACTTACGCTTGTTATTATTTTTCTCTAAAGATTTCTTAATCATCTCTATTTCTTTGTCTTGTAAAGATAAAGATTCGTCTTCTTCTATAGTCTCAATAAAATCATAATCTTTTTCTGTAGATGAATTCTGCGGAATATTCATTACTTCTATCTTATGTTCTTTTAATTCTTGATCTGCGTAAATTTTTTCTATTAATTGATGATTTCTTTCTTCAACTTCTTCAATATCGCCTGTTTTCATTAAATCGAGCGTTAACTTTTTTAAATCGTTGATGTCATTACGCATGTCAAATAAAATCTTGTACATAATGTCTCTTTCTGTAGAGAAATCATTTTCTTTTTTACCTCCAATAACAGCTGGGAAATTTCCGTTGTTACTTGGTAAGTAATTTTGAAGTTTTGTAGCTGTAATCATTCTGCTTTCTTCAATTACAGATATTTGTTCAGCTAAGTTTTTTAACTGTCTAATGTTACCTGGAAAACGATAATTTAATAAAATAGTTACCGCATTTTCATCTAAACGAATAGAAGGCATTCTGTATTTCTGTGCAAAGTCTGAAGCAAATTTTCTAAACAATAAATGGATGTCTTCATTACGCTCTCTTAAAGCTGGTAAATGAATTTCAACAGTACTTAATCTATAATATAAATCTTCTCTAAAACGTTCTTTTTCTATGGCTTGCTGCATGTTTACATTAGTTGCAGCTACAATTCTTACGTTTGTTTTTTGTGTTTTTGATGAACCTACTTTTATGAATTCTCCGTTTTCTAAAACACGCAGTAAACGTACTTGTGTTGTTAATGGTAGTTCACCAACTTCATCTAAAAAAATAGTACCTCCATCTGCAACTTCAAAATAACCTTTTCTATCTTGTGTTGCGCCTGTAAAAGAGCCTTTTTCATGCCCGAAAAGTTCACTATCTATTGTTCCTTCTGGAATTGCGCCACAGTTTACAGCAATATATTTTGCGTGTTTTCTATGAGATAATGAATGTATTATTTTAGGAATATTTTCTTTACCAACACCGCTTTCTCCTGTTACTAAAACAGAAATATCTGTAGGTGCAACTCTAACCGCTTTTTCTAAAGCACGGTTTAGTTGCGTATCGTTACCAATAATACCAAAACGTTGTTTTAATGCTTGTAAGTTTTCCATTTTCTTTTTCTTAAATAGAGAAAAAAGAAAGGAGAGAAAAGTGTAAAATTTTATTCTTTTCTCTTGTTTCTCTTTTTAGTTATTATCAGAATAACCAATAACAGTTCCTTTTAAAGTTGCAGAAGTACAATCTTCTACTTTAACCATTACAAAATCACCTAATTTATAATCGCCTTTTTCAAAAACTGCTACTGTGTTTTGTGTATTTCTACCTTTCCACTCATTAGGATTTTTCTTAGAAGTACCTTCAATTAAAAATTCTTCTATTTTACCTAAATGTTGTTGCGTTCTATATAAAGCGTGTTCTTGTTGTAAATCTATAATTTCTTGTAATCTGCGTTTTTTAGTTTCAAATGGCACATCGTCTTCCATTTTGTTACCCGCTAAAGTTCCTGGTCTTTCAGAATATGTAAACATAAAACCAAAGTCGTATTTTACATATTTCATTAACTCTATAGTGTCTTTATGGTCTTCTTCTGTTTCTCCACAGAAACCAACAATCATATCTTGAGATAAAGACATTTCTGGAACAATTTTAAAAATATTGTCTACCAATTCCATGTATTCTTCACGCGTATGTTGTCTATTCATTGCTTTTAACATTGCGTTACTTCCACTTTGTACAGGTAAATGTAAGTATTTACAGATATTTCTGTGTTTTGCCATTACGTGTATAACATCTAAACTCATATCTTGAGGGTTAGATGTAGAAAAACGGAAACGTGTTTTAGGAAACCTAGTAGCACACATGTCTAACAATTCTGCAAAACCAACAGCAGTTGCTTGTGCCATTTCTGTAGCTTTCTTAAAGTCTTTTTTTAAGCCACCACCATACCATAGAAAACTATCTACGTTTTGTCCTAGAAGTGTAATTTCTTTGTAATTACTATCTACCATAGATTGTATTTCTTCTAAAATACTCTTAGGATCTCTACTTCTTTCACGTCCTCTGGTAAAAGGAACAACACAAAAAGTACACATATTATCACAGCCTCTTGTAATAGAAACAAATGCAGTTACTCCGTTTGAATTTAAACGAACAGGAGAAACATCTCCATAGGTTTCTTCTTTAGATAAAATAACGTTTACAGCATCTCTACCTTCACTTACTTCTTCTAATAAATTAGGAATATCTCTGTATGCATCTGGTCCTACAACTAAATCTACAATTTTTTCTTCTTCAAGAAATTTTTCTTTTAAACGTTCTGCCATACAGCCCAAAACACCAACTTTCATTTTTGGGTTTATTCTTTTTACTTTGTTGTATTTCTGTAAACGTTTACGAACTGTAGTTTCTGCTTTCTCTCTAATAGAACAAGTATTTACCAGAACTAAATCTGCTTCTTCTAAAATTTGAGTAGTATTATAACCTTGTTTGTCTAAGATTGAAGCAACAATTTCACTATCATTCATATTCATTTGACAGCCGTAACTTTCTATGAATAATTTTTTAGTGTTTTCTGCTTTATTTTCGGTAACAAGAGCTTTCCCTTGTATTTTCTCGTCTATTACTTTTTCGATTGGTTCCATATTCAAAAAATGAAATGCAAATATACAACCAAAAATGAAACCTTGTGACATATTGGCAGAAAACAACCTCTTTTTTAAGTATTATAATACGCTTTGCAAAATATTTATACATATTAATGTTTATTCTTATTTATTACTAGTGCTATTTTTTACTCATTAATACATTAGGTAATGTGTAATTGCTTTGTTTGGTTATTGTTAGCTATATTAATAAGTAGACCTGTTTTTTGTGTTTGCTAGCTAAAAAAAAATCAATAAATAGGAAACAAAAGAATGCATTAAAGAGTGTTTTCTTTTAAAATTATACTAAAAAAGCGTTTAAAAAAAATTAATAAAAAAAAACTACATACTTTTGCAGTCTGAAAATGCGCAGTTTCGATTGCGATAATTACGAATAAAGAAAGATAAATGGCAAAGAACTTAGTAATTGTAGAGTCACCAGCAAAAGCAAAAACCATAGAGAAATTTCTTGGAAAAGATTTTCAAGTAGAATCTAGTTATGGGCATATTGCAGACTTACCTTCTAAAGAATTAGGAATTGATGTAGATGGAGATTTTAGTCCTAAATATATAGTTTCAGATGATAAGAAAGCGGTAGTTAAAAAGCTAAAGACATTAGCTAAAAAAGCAGATACTGTTTGGTTAGCAAGTGATGAGGATCGAGAAGGAGAAGCAATTGCATGGCATTTAAAAGAGCAGTTAGAATTAAAAGATGAGAGTACAAAACGTATTGTTTTTCATGAAATTACAAAAAATGCCATATTAAAAGCAGTCGAAAATCCTAGAGATATAGACTATAATATGGTAAATGCACAACAAGCAAGAAGAGTTTTAGACAGACTTGTTGGGTATGAATTATCGCCAGTTTTATGGCGTAAAGTTAAAGGAGGTTTATCTGCAGGTAGAGTACAATCTGTTGCAGTACGTTTAATTGTAGAAAGAGAACGAAGCATTTTAGACTTTAATCCAGAAACACATTATAAAGTAGTTGCACAGTTTTCTAATAACGAAGGAAAAACTTTTAAAGCAACCATTCCAAAGAATTTCGATTCTAAAAAAGCAGCAGAGAGTTTTTTAAATTCTTGTGCAAGTGCAGATTTTTCTATTGCAGATTTAACAAAAAAACCAGCAAAGAAATCTCCAGCAGCACCATTTACAACTTCAACATTACAACAAGAAGCATCTAGAAAGTTAGGTTTTCCTGTTGGTAAAACAATGCAAGTTGCACAACGTTTATACGAAGCCGGTTTAATTACTTATATGAGAACAGATAGTTTAAACTTATCTGTAGACGCAAGAAATGCCGCTGAAGAAGAAATTACAAATTATTACGGAGCAGAATATAGTAAACAACGTGTTTTTAAAACGAAAGCAAAAGGAGCGCAAGAAGCCCATGAAGCAATTCGTCCTACAAACATGAAAATGCACTCTATAGATACAGAGTACGACCAAAATAGATTGTATGATTTAATTTGGAAAAGAACTTTGGCTTCTCAAATGAGTGATGCACAATTAGAGCGTACAAACGTTAAAATAGAAAATACAGAAAACTCTAAAATCTTTACTGCAAATGGAGAGATGATTAAGTTTGAAGGTTTCTTAAAAGTGTATTTAGAAGGAAATGATGACGATGAAGGTGAAGAACAAGCAGGAATGTTGCCTAATTTAAAAGTGAATGACAAATTAGATTACACTTTTATAAATGCAACACAACGTTTTACAAGTCCGCCATACAGATTTACAGAAGCATCTTTAGTAAAACAATTAGAAGAATTAGGTATTGGTAGACCATCTACATATGCACCAACAATTTCTACTGTTCAAAGAAGAGGTTATGTTGAAAAAGGACAAAATGAAGGTTTAGAAAGAGAGTATCAACAATTAGTACTTTCTAACGGAAGCGTAAAAAGTGAAGCTTTATCTGAAAAAACAGGTTCTAACAAAAACAAATTAGTTCCTACAGATATTGGAAATATTGTAAACGATTTCTTAGTAGCAAACTTTTCTAATATTTTAGATTTTGGTTTTACAGCAAGAGTAGAAAATTCTTTTGATGATATTTCTGAAGGAGATGAAGACTGGATAGAAATGATTAAAGGTTTCTATACAAAGTTTCATGACAATGTTGAAGATGTTAAGGAAAATGCAGAAAGAGAAAGTGGAGAACGCATTTTAGGGAAACATCCAGAATCTGGCAAAACAGTTTTAGTTCGTTTAGGTAAATTTGGGCCAATTGCACAAATTGGAGCGCCAGAAGATGAAGAAAAACTATTTGCTAGTTTAAATAAAGATCAAAATTTAGGTACCATAACAATGGAAGAAGCACTAGAGTTGTTCTTGCTTCCAAAAACGTTAGGTACTTATGAAGGTGAAGAAGTAATTGTTTCTAATGGGCGTTTTGGACCTTATATTCGTTTTGGAACTATGTTTGTTTCTTTGGATAAAGGAGAAAACCCAATGGAGGTAGATTTGCCTAGAGCAGAAGAATTAATTGTTGCTAAGCAAAAAGCAGATGCACCAATTTACCATTATGAAGATCTGCCTGTACAAAAAGGTGTTGGTCGTTTTGGGCCTTTTATAAAATGGAATTCTATTTTTATCAACGTAAATAAAAAATACGATTTTGATAATCTTTCAGATGATGACATTATCGAATTGATTGAAGTTAAAAAGCAAAAAGAAATAGATAAAGTTATTCATAATTGGGAAGACGTAGAGATTCGTGTAGAAAAAGCACGTTGGGGTCGTTTTAATGTGATAAAAGGTAAAATTAAGATTGAATTACCTAAAACCACAGAAATAGAAAAACTTTCTAAGGAAGAAGCTGTAAAGATGATTGAAGCTAAAACACCAAAGAAAAAAGTTGCCAAAAAGAAACCAGCAGCGAAAAAGAAGCCTGCTGCCAAAAAGAAAACAACGGCTAAAAAAACGGTAAAAAAGAAGTAATAGTTAGTATATTGCATACTTTATTGAAAAAAAATTGATGAACCAAGACTTTTTAACCCCTATAAAAGATTCGGTTGTAGCGCATTTAATGTTACAGCCTTCATCTTGCTTGGGGCAAAATATTCAAATACATTCTACAGAAGAAGGTTTTCCAGACTTAGAAAATGTGCAAATTGCTATTTTTGGAGTGAATGAAGATAGAAATTCGCAAGATAATTTTGGTTGTGGAGAAGACTTGCATTTCATCCGAAGAAAACTTTATGAATTATTTCCAGGTAATTGGCATACAAATATTGCAGATTTAGGAGACGTTGAAAAAGGAAATCAGGTTTCTGATACTTATTTTGCGGTCAGAGAAATAATCACTTCATTATTAAAAAAGAATATTATTCCTGTTATTATTGGTGGAGGTCAGGATATTACATATGTAAATTACAGAGCTTATGATTCTTTAGAACAATCTGTAAATATAACAGCAGTAGATAGTAGATTCGATTTAGGTAATTTAGAAGAAGACTTAACATCACAATCTTACTTGAGTAAAATAATTATGCAACAACCAAATAACTTGTTTAATTATTGTAATGTTGGTTACCAAACTTACTTTAACTCACAAGAAGAAATTAGCTTGTTAGATAATTTATTTTTTGATGCTTACAGATTGGGTAAAGCCAAAGAATTAGAAAATATAGAACCAGCTTTTAGAAATGCAGATATTGTTTCTATTGATATTGGTGCAATAAGACAAAGTGAAGCTCCAGCAAATAATAATGCTTCTCCAAATGGTTTTTATGGCGAAGAAATTTGTGCAATTGCTAGATATGCAGGCATAAGTGATAAAGTTTCGTCTTTTGGTATTTATGAATATAATTCTAAGCACGATAATAATCATCAAACTGCACATTTAATTGCACAAACAATTTGGTATTTTATTGAAGGGGTTAATTTTAGAGTAAAAGATTATCCTTTTTCAGGTAAAGAAAACTATCAGAAATTTACAGTTTTATTAGAAGATGATGAGCCATTAACGTTTTATAAAAGTAATAAATCTGGTAGATGGTGGATAGAAATAAAAATCCTATCAAATAATAAATACAAAAGACATGCGTTAATACCATGTACATATAAAGATTACACAGATGCAACAAGGCAAATTATACCAGAAAAATGGTATAAAGCGATGAAGAAAATGGTGTAGTTTAAAAAAAAAGCAAAATGAATACGTTAAAATGCAGTTTCTATATTGCTTTTTAATAAAAAATATAATAGGTTTACGAACTTTTAGTTAAGATATAATCAGAATATGAAGAAAGCAGTAATATTTGCACTTTTAATAACAGTATTTTACAGTTGTGGCTCTAATGATAGAGGAGAGTTGGTAGGTGTAAAAGTCAAAAAGAAATGGTTTTCAGAAAAACCTTACGGAATGGCTTTAATACCAGGAGGTTCTTTTACAATGGGTAAGCAAGATCAAGACATTATTGGTACTATGAATGCACCAACAAAGACAGTTACTGTTAGACCTTATTATATGGATGAAACAGAGGTAACTAACAATGAATATAAAGAGTTTGTACATTGGGTTAGAGATTCTGTAGTAAGAACAAGGTTAGGATATCAAGCAGAATTTGCAGCTATGAGTTCTAATCCAGATCCTTCAGGAACAATGCCTTCTGGTGGTATTCATGAATATGCTTTTGCTACTGTAGATACAACAGACGCAACACCTTACCAAAAATACATGTACGAGAATTACTGGAGTTTAGGAGATGGTATTGATTCTATTAAGCCGTTAAATTGGCAATCTGAGTTATTTTGGAAAACAGAGGAATATCCAGATGTAGATTATGTAGAAGTTATGGATTCTCTTTACATTAGTAGAGAAGAAGCTGTAGATGGTATTAGAACATTTAATCCTAAGTTTTTAAAATATAGATATTCATGGTTCGATAGAGATAACGCTGCCAGAAAAGGAGGGAATAGAAAAGATTTTGTACAGACAGAAGTTTTAAATATTTACCCAGATACAACTGCTTGGGTAAAAGATTTTAATTATTCTTATAACGATCCAATGCACCAAGATTACTTTTATCACCAATCTTATGGAGATTATCCGGTAGTTGGTATTACTTGGGAACAAGCAAATGCTTTTTGTAATTGGAGAACAAAAAAGAAAAATGATTACCTAAAAGGTAGAAAAAATGCAACTCAAGTACCAGATTTTAGATTACCAACTGAAGCAGAATGGGAATATGCAGCAAGAGGAGGTTTAGAATTTGCAACGTATCCTTGGGGAACTGGAGGAACAACTAGCGATAGAGGATGTTTCTTGGCAAACTTTAAACCAGTAAGAGGTAATTATGCAGTAGATGGTGCTTTATATACTATGGAAGCAAAATCTTTTAATGCAAACGATTACGGTTTATACAACATGGCTGGGAATGTTTCTGAATGGACAAATACAGCTTACAATTTATCTTCTTACTATATGGCTTCTACTATGAACCCTAACGTAGAAGATAGAAAAAATAAAAGAAAAATTGTACGTGGAGGTTCTTGGAAAGATGTAGCATACTTTTTAGAGGTAAGTTCTAGAGATTATGAATACGCAGATACAGCAAGAAGTTATATTGGTTTTAGAACCGTACAGAATTATATTGGAACAGATATCAAATAAATTAATAAAAAACCCCCTAAATAAATCAAAAAAAAAATTATGGCACAGTCAAGAGCGTACAAAAAAGGAATGAATTTCGTTTACGGAATTGGAGCAGCAGTAGTAATTATTGGAGCACTATTCAAAATTCAACATATAACTCTTTTAGGAATTACCGGAGGAATGATGTTAACTGTTGGTTTAGTTGCCGAAGCAATAGTATTTTTAATTTCTGCTTTTGACGCACCAGAAGAAGATTTAGATTGGGCTAAAGTTTATCCAGAATTAGCAGAAGATGGTTTTTCTTCTCAAAAAGAAAAGAAAGAACAAAAGAAATTAGGAGCAGATGGTATGTTATCTCAAAAATTAGATAACTTATTACAAGAAGCAAAAATAGATTCAACTTTAATGGCAAGTTTAGGTTCTAGCATGAAGAATTTTCAAAATGCCGCAGAAGGTTTATCTGCAGCTTCTGGTTCTGTAGCTTCAACAAATAAATATAATGAAGAAATGTCTAAAGCTGCATTACAAATGGAGTCTTTAAACAATTTATATAAAGTACAAGTAGAGAATACAAGTAAACAAGCAGAATTAAATACATCTGTTGTAGAAAATACTGAAAGATTACATGAGCAAATGAAAGCATTAGCAAACAACCTATCTTCTTTAAACGGAGTTTATGGTAACATGCTTTCTGCAATGTCTAGCAAATAATAATTAGTTAAACTAAACGTATAATAACTTAAAAAACTAATTATAATGGCAGGAGGAAAAATGTCCGCAAGACAGAAGATGATTAACTTAATGTATCTTGTATTTATTGCAATGTTAGCAATGAATATGAGTAAAGAGGTTTTATCAGCTTTTGGCTTCATGAACGAAAAACTAGTAGAAAATAATACATCTACAACAGAAAAAAATGCTCTAGCGTATACAAATTTAACAACCAAAGCTTCTGAGCAACCAGAAAAATTCGGTCCGTTAAAAGCAAAAGCAGACAAAGTTAAAGAACAATCAGCTTCTTTTTATCAATATTTAGCAGAGTTAAAAACAAAAATGACTGCAGAAATAGAAGATAAAGATGATTATGAAGCTATGGATAAAACAGATTGGTTAGATGCTTATTTCTTTAAAGGAGATAATTATACAGCAGAAGGACAAGAGTTTTTAAGTAAAATAAACGGTTATAGAAATAATGTAATTGAAACATTAGGAGCAGATAGTAAATTTGTACCAGTTTTAAACAAGAGATTTTCTACAGCAGATGTTGTTGATAGTGAAACAGAAAAAACTCTTCCGTTTTTAAGAGCAAGATATGAAGGTTTTCCAATGGTAGCTTCACTAACAAATTTTACTCAAATACAAGCAGACGTTAAAAATACTGAAAGTGATATTATTTCAGATTTATTAGGAGGACAATTAGAAAGTGAAGTTTCTATGTCTAATTATAACGGAGTTGTACAACTAGATAAAAATGCATTTTACCCTGGAGATAAAGTTACAGGTAGTGTAGTTTTAGGAAGGTACGACCCAAGTTTAAAACCAAGTAGAGTAGAATTAAATGGTAAAAAATACGATAACTTTAAAGACGGTAGCGTAGTTTTAGATTTAAGAGCTGGTAGTGTTGGTGAAAAAGACATTAAAGGAACTATTTATTTTATGGAAAACGGAGAAGAAGTTCCTGTACCATTTACAAGTTCTTATTCTGTAATTTCTAAGCCAAATGCACCTGTAGTTTCTGCAGATAAAATGAATGTTGTGTATAGAGGTTTATCTAACCCTATTTCAATTTCATTACCAGGAGTTCCTGATAAAGATGTAAGAGCAAGTGCGCCAGGTTTACAAAAGACTGGTTCTGGTAAATACTCTATGAGCCCTAAAGGAGGTACTACAGTTAACATTAGTGTTTCTGCTAAATTAGCAGATGGTAAAAGTGTAAGTACAAGTACACCATTTAGAATTAAAGACATTCCTGCAGCAATGGGAACAGTTAGAGGACAATTTGGTACTGTAAGAATGCCTAGATCTGGTTTAGCAAATACACCAATTGGAGCTGGCTTACCAGACTTTTTATTCGATTTAGACTTAAGAGTAACAAGTTTTAAAGTAAAAGTACCAGGACAATTAGCAATAATTGTAAATGGAACAAAATTAAATGCTGCAGCTAAAAAAGCGCTTGCAAAAGCAAAAAGAGGAGATATGATTAATATCTTTGATATTAAAGCTGTAATAAAAAATAACTCTTATAAACTAAAGAAAGTATTACCAGTTAATATAGAGTTAACAAACTAGAAATAAACATAGTTATGATTAAAAATTGTGTAATAATATTTTTCGCTATTCTAACAACAGGTTTGGTAAATGCGCAAGCAAACTTACTAAATTCAAAATCTGTAGATCAAATTGGCGTAAAAAGTGAACAGCAATTAGCTGCAGATAATGATGGACCAATTCCTTATGGTTACGTAGATGATAGAGATGTTCTATGGTCTAAAGTAGTATGGGAGTTTATAGATTTGAATCAAAAAATAAATCTACCTTATTATTTTCCTATAGATACAACAAACATATCTTCAGACAGAAGATCTTTATTTCACACTTTAATAAAAGGAATAAAGCAAGGGAAAATTAAGGAAGCTTATGATGATTCTTTCTTTACATCTAAAATTACACAAAATGAAATCGATCAACGTTTAATAAACGTTCGTGAAGAAAATGGTTATACAGATACTTTCAGAATTCAAACAGAAGATGTTGCTGGGTACATGATTAAAGGTATGTGGTATTTTGACAAACGTCAAGGAGAATTAAAATACAGATTGTTGGCTTTAGCGCCAATGGGTAAAGATGTACAAACTTTAGGTGTTCAAGAAATAGAAGACGAAGAGCTGTATGAATTATTCTGGATTTTCTTTCCATCTGCAAGAGAAGTATTACATGATGCAAAGGTTTTTAACCCAAAAAATGCATCTCAACCAATTTCTTTCGACCATTTATTAAACGCTAGAAGATTTAGTTCTACTATTATTAGAGAAGAAAATATTTATGGTAATAGAGCCATAGAAGATTATGTTCGTGGTAACTCTTTATTTCAATTGTTAGAAGCAAATAAGATTAAAGAAGATATTAGAAACAGAGAAATAGATATGTGGAATTATTAATTCGCAATTAAAATATACTTAAAACGTTTGCGAAAGCAAGCGTTTTTTTATTTGAAGCTATTTCCTGCTTTCAACACTCGCTTTTTTTCATCCTTCAAAAAGAGCTCAAACAAATGTTTCAATCAGGGCTAAGCCTAATTGCAGACTATTAGAATTACTAGCTTTTAAAGCTAATTTATGTACTATTAATTATTATGAAAATAGATTATATTATTGTTGGTTTAGGTTTGGCAGGTTTAGCATTTGCAGAAGAGCTAATTAAAGCTAAAAAGACATTTATAGTTTTTGAAGACGATTCTCAAACATCATCTTTAGTAGCTGGAGGAGTTTACAATCCTGTTATTTTAAGAAGATTTACAGGCGTTTGGAATGCCGCAGAACAATTAAACGTAGCAATGCCTTTCTATGAAGGGCTAGAAAAAAAACTAAACCAAAAGTTCGACCAAAAGTTTGTAATCAAAAGAGCCTTTAAGTCTGTGCAAGAACAAAATAATTGGTTTTCAGCATCAGATAAACCAAAGTTAAAGCAATTCTTAAATTCAAATATAGAAACAGAAAGTGTAAAAGGTATTGTTGGAGATTTTGGTTTTGGTATTGTAAATGAAACCGGAAGAATAGATACTTTAAAGTTAGTAAAAGCTTACAGAGATTTTTTAACAAATGAACAATTAATTCGTTTTGAAAAATTTGAGCATCAACAATTAAAAATTTCTTCAGAAAATGTTATCTATAAAGAGATAACAGCTAATAATATTGTTTTTTGTGAAGGTTTTGGCCTTAAGAAAAATCCGTATTTCAATTACTTGCCTTTAGAAGAAGCAAAAGGAGAATTAATTACAATTCATGCGCCAGATTTAAATATAGATTTTCTATTAAAATCTGCATTATTCTTAATTCCTTTAGGCAATTGTACGTATAAAGTTGGTGCTACTTTTAACCATGTAGATAAAACATCTTTACCATCAGAAGCAGGTAAAGCAGAATTAGTAGAGAAATTAAAAAAAGTTATAGACGTTCCTTATAAAATTTTAGACCAAACAGCAGGAATAAGACCAACAACAGACGATAGAAGACCTTTTGTAGGTTTACACAAAGAACACTCTAATTTAGCTATTTTAAACGGTTTAGGAACACGTGGTGTTATGCTAGCTCCAACAATGGCTAAAAGTTTATTTAATCATATAGAAAATGATGAGAAATTAGATGTAGAAGCAGACATAAGTAGATTTAATTAGCTACTTTTTTTCATAACTAACAAACATATTTATCCATAGAATTCTAGATAAACGTAAATTTATTGGCGCTAACACAATTAAAGCTATTAAAATTGCAGCAAAAGATTGCAATAAAGAAAGTTCAAAAAGTAAAGAAGCAACTATAAAAGTAATTACAGAAATAGCCACTGTAATTCCGTAATTTACATACATAGCCCCATAAAAGAAAGAAGGTTCCATCATATATTTTAAATTACAATTAGGGCAATTATCATGTAATTGTGTAATTTTAGATGGGTTAAAAGTGAACTTATATTTAAAAAAATCACCTTCATGACATTTAGGACACTTCCCTTTTGCAATACTATATATTTTTGTTCCTTTTTTAAACATCTTAACCTTAAAATTTATATACTTTTGCAAAGGTAAATTTTTTACATCTTTAATTCAGTAACAATTATTACATTTCATGCTAAACGTTCATAATTTAACAGTTTCATTTATGGGAACTGATTTGTTTTCTGGTATAACTTTTAAATTAAATAAAGGAGACAGAATTGGTTTAATAGGTAAAAATGGAGCAGGGAAATCTACGCTTTTAAAAGTGCTTTCTAAAGACTTAGAAACAAGTGGAGGAACAATGGCTTTTGATAAAGATATTAGAATGGGTTTTCTAAGACAAGATATAGATTTTGTTGAAGGAAGAACTATTTTAGAAGAAGCATACCAAGCATTCGAAGAAATTAAAGAAATAGAAGTTCAGTTAGACGAAATTAACGAACAATTAGCTACAAGAACAGATTACGAAAGTGAAGCTTATAGCCAGTTAATTATAGATTTAACAGAAAAAACAGAACGTTATGAACTTTTAGGAGGTTACAACTACCAAGGAGATACAGAAAAGATTTTACAAGGTTTAGGTTTTCAAAGAGAAGATTTTGACAAGCTTACAGATACTTTTTCTGGAGGTTGGAGAATGCGTATTGAATTGGCTAAATTATTACTTCAAAATAACGATATTTTATTATTAGATGAGCCAACCAACCACTTAGATATAGAATCTATTATCTGGTTAGAAAACTTCTTAAAAGGTTATTCTGGTGCAATTGTACTGGTTTCTCACGATAAAATGTTTTTAGATAATGTTACAAACAGAACTATAGAAATTTCTTTAGGACAAATTTACGATTACAAAAAACCATATTCTCAATTCTTATTGTTGAGAGGAGAAATTAAAGAAAAACAACTACAAGCTCAGAAAAACCAAGAGAAAGAAATTAAGCAAAAACAACACTTAATTAATAAATTTAAAGCGAAGGCAAGTAAAGCTTCTATGGCGCAATCTTTAATGAAACAACTTGATAAAGTTGAACTAATTGAGGTTGACCAAGATGATAACCAAGCAATGAATGTTAAGTTTGCTATTTCTAAAGAGCCTGGTAAGATTATTGTTGAGGCTGAAAAACTTTGTAAAAGTTATGGTGATAAACATGTTTTAGAAGACGTAGATTTATTAATAGAAAGAAATAGTAAAATTGCTTTTGTTGGGCAAAACGGACAAGGAAAATCTACTTTGGCTAAAATGATGGTTGGAGAAATTCCGTTTGAAGGACATTTAAAATTAGGGCATAATGTAGAAGTTGGATATTTTGCTCAAAACCAATCCGAGGAATTACCAGGAGAAAAAACAGTGTTGGAAATTATGGAAGACGCTGCCACAGATACTAACAGAATGCGTGTTAGAGATATGTTAGGTTCTTTCTTATTTGGTGGAGATGCTGTAGATAAAAAAGCAAAAGTACTTTCTGGAGGAGAAAGAAATAGATTGGCATTGTGTAAATTATTATTACAACCATTTAATGTTTTAATAATGGATGAGCCAACCAATCACTTAGATATCGCCTCTAAAACCGTATTAAAAGAAGCTCTAAAAAACTTTAATGGTACTTTAATTGTAGTATCTCACGATAGAGATTTCTTACAAGGTTTAACGGAAACTGTCTATGGCTTTAAAGACAAAGAAATTAAAGAATATTTAGGTGATATTGATTATTTCTTAGCGCAACACAAAATTGAAAATTTACGAGAAGCAGAAAAGAAAACTGTTGTAAAAGTAGATAAAGATACTTCTAAAAAAGAAGCACATCAATTATCTAGAGAGCAAGAGAAAGAACTTAAAAAGCTAAACAATAAACTTTCTAAAATTGAAACTGAAATTGCAGATTTAGAGAAAGAAATAGAAAAAATAGATTTAGAATTGGCTAACAATTATGATGAAGTTTCTTCTAGACCAAATTTCTTTGAAAAATACAAAGCAAAAAAAGCAAAATTAGATACTGTAATGGAACAATGGGAAAAGATAGAAGCAGAAGTTTCTAATTTTTCTTAACTTACAGTAATTCCACGTCTCGAAACTTCGAGAAAACAAAATTTAAATAATTAAACTTTAAAATTCCTGTGAAAACGGGAGTAATATACAATGGACTTCAACGCAATAATAGAAACCCAAAATCAACAAGTTATTCTTCCTATTTTAGAAGAAAAAAAGGTGGAACTTTTTATAAAAAGAGAAGATTTAATTCATCCTTTTGTTTCTGGAAACAAATTCAGAAAATTAAAATATAATTTAACAGAAGCAAAAAAACTTAAAAAGAAATCTATTTTAACTTTTGGTGGTGCATTTTCGAATCACATTGCTGCTACAGCAGTTGCAGGTAAAATGGCAGGTTTAAAAACGTTTGCTGTTATTAGAGGAGAAGAATTGGGTAAAAATATTAAAGAAACTTTAGAAGGAAATGCAACTTTAAGAGAAGCTCATGAAAATGGTATGAAATTTCATTTTGTATCTAGAGAATTATATAGACAAAAAACTTCTTTTGGTTTTATTGAAAAAATGAAAAACAAATGGGGAGATTTTTATTTAATTCCTGAAGGAGGTACAAATGGTTTGGCTGTAGATGGTTGTCAAGAAATTTTAACTAGTGAAGATGCAGAATTCGATTATGTTTGTTCTTCTGTAGGCACAGGTGGTACAATTGCTGGTTTAATAAAATCTCTAAAAAAACATCAAAAAGTTATTGGTTTTCCTGCCCTAAAAGGTGGTTTTATTTCTGAAGAAATTAAGAAATACACAATTAAAAACAATAATTGGAGTTTAAAAAAGAACTATCATTTTGGTGGTTATGCTAAGTTTGATGAAGAATTAATTACTTTTATAAACAGTTTTAAAGAAGATACAGGTATTTTACTAGACCCTGTGTATACAGGTAAAATGCTTTTCGGAATTTTAGATTTAATTAAAAAAGATACTTTTAAAGAAGGAACTAAAATTTTAGCAATTCATACAGGTGGTATTCAAGGAATAGCTGGTTTTAATGATGTTTTACAAAAGAAAAACCTACAAATTATAAATATATAATGAAGTTAAAAATTATTTTTAGTTGCGTTTTTTTATTGATTTTATCTAGTTGTGGTTCTAAGAAAAAAGTAATCAACAAGAAAAACCCTGGAGTAGTAATTGTAGAACCTGCTCCTATAGATTTACCTTCTGTAAATGAAGTTGAATTAACAAAAGAACTTAACAAAAATAACCCAAGACTAAACAAAGAAACTCTTTCTTATATTAGAAAATATGCTCCAATAGCCGTAAAAGAAATGCACGAATATAAAATTCCTGCAAGTATAACTTTGGCTCAAGGAATTTTAGAGTCTGGTAAAGGAAAAAGCGAATTGGCTTTAAAGTCGAATAATCATTTTGGTATAAAATGTCATTCTAAATGGACAGGAGAAAGAGTATATCATGATGATGATGAAAAAGGCGAATGTTTTAGAAAATACGTTTATCCAGAAACCTCTTATAATGATCATTCACTATTTTTAACCCAAAGAAGTCGTTATGCTTTCTTGTTTGATTATAATATTAAAAACTATAAGAAATGGGCTTATGGTTTAAGAAAAGCTGGTTACGCAACAGATAGAAAATATCCTGTTAAGCTTATAAAAATAATTAAAGATTACCAACTTTACGAATTTGACAAAATTAAAAAAGGCACTTTTGTAGAGGAAGTTAAAGATTTAAATAATGGTGAAACACTAGAAAAACCAATTGTTATAGAGAAAGTTAAAACTAATTTTTATATAGTTAAAAAAGGAGAGACATTGTATTCTATTTCTAGAAAATTTAATATTTCTGTAGCTAATTTAAAGGCTATTAATAATTTAACTGATAATAATATTTCTATTGGCCAGAAATTATTAGTAAAAAAATAAGTTTTTTATTCAATTTCAAACTTCACATAAATAGACGTTTCAATTATGATTTTTTCAAATTGAACAATAGTTTTTTCTCTCTTTAACTTAGAAACACCAGAAGTATATCTATTTACTTGCATATTGTTAGGAAACGCAAAACTATCATTGTTATTTCTATTTATTTCATTAATTTTAATAGGTTTTCCTGTTTTTTCATTTATAGCAGATAACATGTAATTAGCTTTCTCTTTTGCAGCTTTTATAGCTGCAATTCTATTTTCTTTTTTTAATTCTATAATTTTAGAATGTGTAGCTTTTGTAATATTTACCTCTGTTATTTTTAGATCATCTAAACATTCAAAAAGTTTTTTTAATTTTTTGGAATCTGTTACTTTCAATGTGTATTTTGCAGTAGATAATATTTCTTTAGAAAACCAACTAGTTTTAGATAAAACAGAATTTACATCAGAAATAAATAAGTTTTTTACAGAAATTTCTATTCTTTGTAATTCGTTTTTTAGTTGATTTTCTAAAACTTCTAAACTTAATTTTTTGCCCTTTTCCATTCTTTCTTTTAAAAAAATATCTAAGAAAATTTCGTCTGGTATTATTTCTTTTACAGAAGTACCAATAACTTCTATAAATGGTTTTTCTTGAATATTACTTTGACTAAAAGTACTTGTAGCCAATACTAATGATAGTATAAATGTTAACTGTTTCATTTTTTTGTTTTTTTTAAGATGATTTAAAATTAAGCTTCAACTTTAAAAGAAAAAAAGAGAAATGAGTGAACCATAATTTTAATTGAGTGAAAGCACATAGAAATTTAGTAAAGCATACTTTTATTAGTTGTAAACAAGGTTTTGCAGGTGTTACTCGTTTTTTTAGATGCTTTTTTGTGTGTATGTTTACAGTAATTATACTTTTAAATGAATTTTAAAAAATACATATTTAGCTTTTTTATATTTTTTCAAGCATTATTATTTGCGCAAGAAAACATTATAGATAAAGAACAAAAAAGTTTTTTTCTTCAAGTTAAAATTGAAATAAAAGAAACTAAAATTTCTGTAAAAAATGCAGATGTTTCTGTAAACGGAACTCCTTTTTATTATTCTCCTACTAATGGTTTTTATAAAGTAAAAGCAAAGGTTGGAGATCAATTGGTAGTAATGCATCCAGATTTTGAAGATGTTTATTATAACATAAAATCTAATGAGGAAATTAAAATTTTAGTAGAAGGTTTATCTAATAGTAAATTAAGTCTTTTAACTAAGAAGAGTAGAGAGCAAGATTATTATTATCAATATTTAGATTCTGCAAAATTTTATAAAACTAAAAACATAGACAAGAGTTTATCGTTTATAGAAAACGCCATAAAAAACGGAAAAACAAAAGAAAGAAATGCTGCTTCTTATAAAACGTTGGCAGATATTTATTTGTACTGGAAACAATATGATTTAGCAGTAAATAACTACCAGTTATCTATACAAATTAAACAAAATACAGCAACAAAAATTCAATTAGCACAAGCACAACTTTTAAAAGGAGAACTAGAAGATAGCAAACAAAATTTTACAGATTTAAAAGAAGAAAAGCTAAGTATTTATCAGAAGATAATTGTTTTAGAAGGCTTAGGAGATGTTTATTTTTCGTTAAAAAAATATACAGAAGCAAAAAGGAATTATCAGCAAGCGTTTAAAGAAGCAAAAGAAAATAACATAATTTCTAAACTTACAGATATAAGTTCAAAATTAGCAACTCTTTTTTCTGCAGAAGGAAACACAAAATTAGCAAATAAGAGTTTTGTAAACTCCTTAAATTTTGCAGAAAAAGAAGATGTTAGTCGTGTTTTAAAACAGGAAGAAAAAGTAGCAGAATTTTTAAATTCAACTAAAAAATATGATGAAGAAATTCTATTAAGGAAGAAAAGTTTGTTGAAAAATGAAAAAGAAAACGAAACTAAAAAAAGTATAAATAATGAAGATTTAGTTACATCTCAAAAGATAAATTATAAAATAGGAAATGCATATATTTTAAAAGAATCTTATAAAGAAGCTATTCCGTTTTTAGAAGAAAGTAGAAAAACTGCAAAAAAAAATAAAGATATTGTTGTAGAAAAAGATGCAACAAGAAAAATTTCTGAAGTTTTTGCAAACCTTGGGCAATATGACAAAGCTTTAAAAAACTACGAGAAATATGTAGCTTTAGTAGACTCTTTGTATATTAGAAAAGAGCAAGAAATACAACAAGTAAAACGTTTTTCAAAAAAAATAGCAGACAACCAAAATAGAATTTTAAGTTTAGAAAAAGACAAAGAATTAGCAGACAGTAAAATTAGTTTAGCCTACATAGATTCTAAGTTGTCTGAAGAAAGTAATAAGAGCCAAAGAATAATTATTTATTCTTTAATTGGTGGTTTTTTACTAATGATTTTACTAGTTTATTTTATGTACAGAAATAGCAAACAGCAAAAATTAGCCAATAATTTATTAGCTTTAAAATCTATGCGTTCTCAAATGAATCCGCATTTTATTTTTAATGCATTAAACTCTGTAAATAGTTTTATTGCTGTAAATGACGAAAGAAATGCAAACCGTTACTTGTCTGAGTTTTCTGTTTTAATGCGTTCTGTTTTAGAAAATTCCGACGAAGATTTTATTCCTTTTACAAAAGAAATAGAATTATTAGAATTGTATGTAAAGTTAGAACACAATCGTTTTAAAGACAAGTTTACTTACCAGATAAATATTGATAAAAATATCAATTTAGAACAATTTTCTATTCCGCCAATGCTATTACAACCCTACATAGAAAATGCAATTTGGCACGGATTAAGGTATAGAAAAGAGAAAGGAAATTTAGAAATTTTAATCAATCAAAAAAACACAGAAACACTTTCTGTAATAATTTTAGATAACGGAATTGGGAGAAAAAAATCTGAAGAATTAAAAACTAAAAATCAATTAAAACAGAAATCTAAAGGAATGAGTACTATTAAAAATAGAATAGCCATTTTAAATGACATGTATAAAGATAGAATTTCTGTAGAAGTTTCTAATGCTTTAGAAAACGGAGAAGGAACAAAAGTAGTATTGTTATTGAAAAAGAAGTAAAAATGAAGTTAAAAGCAATTATTGTAGAAGATGAACAAATAAGTAGAGAAATTATACGCAATTACTTAGGTAAATACTGTCCCAATGTTCAATTATTAGGTGAAGCAAGCAATATAGAAGAAGGCTATGAATTAATTACAAATAACAATTTAGACTTGGTTTTTTTAGATGTAGAAATGCCATTTGGTAATGCGTTTGATTTGTTAGAAAAAGTAGAAAATAGAACCTTTGAAACTGTTTTTGTAACAGCCTATGATCATTATGCAATAGAAGCATTAAACAACCACGCAAGTTATTATCTACTAAAACCAATTTCTATAGACGAACTTATAAAAGCTGTAAATATTGTAACAGAAATAAAGGAAAAAGAGAACATATTACAACATCAAATTTTAGCACCAAAAGCAAATTCTGCAATAGGTAAAATTACAATTCCGCAACAAGATGGTTTTGAAGTTTTAAATATTAATGATATTATTTTCTGTAAAGCAGATGATAATTATACAGAAATTCATTTAGCAAATTCTAAAAAGTTGGTAAGTAAAACGCTTAAATATTTCGAAGAAGCTTTAAAGGATTATACATTTGCCAGAATACATAAATCGTATTTAGTAAATGTAAATGCAATTACAAAATATAAAAAAGGAAAGGGAGGAAGCGTTATTGTTTCTAACGGAAAAGAAATTTTAGTTTCAGCTTCACAAAAAAGTAATTTATTATCATATTTTAAATAGAAAATTATGCCAATTATTAAAACAGTAAACGGAAATCATCCTCAAATACCTGCAGATTGTTTTGTTGCAGAAAATGCTACTATTTTAGGAGAAGTTTCTTTGGGAAAAGAATGTTCAATTTGGTACAATGCAGTAATTCGTGGCGATGTACATTTTATTAAAATTGGCAATAAAGTAAACATACAAGATGGTGCTGTAATACATGCAACGTATCAAAAATCTCCAACAACAATAGGTAATAATGTATCTATTGGGCACAATGCAATTGTACATGGTTGTACAATTAAAGACAATGTTTTAGTTGGTATGGGAAGTATAATTATGGATGATTGTATTATAGAATCTGACTCTATAATTGCAGCAGGAGCAGTAGTTACAAAAAACACGCATGTAGAAAGTGGGAGTATTTATGCAGGTGTACCTGCCAAAAAAGTAAAAGATATTTCACAAGAATTAATTTCTGGCGAAATAGATAGAATTGCTAATAATTATGTAAAATATTCTAGCTGGTTTAAAGATTAGAAAAGTATTTTTTTGTGCGTTACACAAGGTCGGGCTTTACACTATATCTTTTTTTCGTACCTTAAAAAAGGATGTCGTTTCAATCCCTAACGCAAATGCCAATTCTTAAATACAAAAGCCCGATTTCTAATAAGAAATCGGGCTTTTTAATCAACTAACTAATTCAAATATATTTATTTATTATCTTTCATTCTTCTTTTGCTTCCTTTTCTACCTTTTTCCTTGTTCTTCGCCATTTTCTTACCCTTCATGCTTCTCTTTTTGTGTATTTTTTCAAATTTCACAAACTGCTCTTTGCTTAAGATTTCTTTCATGCTATTTTTCATAGCAATCTGGTTGTCTAACATTTTACTTTTTTCAGCAAAAACTTCATCAGACGTTGGTCTTTTTTTCTCTTTTCGAGCTTCTTTTCTTTTTTCCATTGAAGCTTTTTTATCAGCTAATTTTGCTAAAATAAGAGGCTTAATTTGGTTTTGCTGTTTATTAGATAAATCTAGAGACAAAGTCATTTTTTTAACCATTAACTCTGCTTGTTGTTCAACAGAAAATTGTGGCTTTTTGTGATCTCTTTTCTTTTGCGCTTGTGTACTAAATGTAAAAGCGAATACTATTGCTAAAATGCTTGCTAATTTTTTCATTTTTTTAAATTTTTATTGTTATTAATTTATACTACTAAGACCTTGTTTTTTTTAAAAGGTTTAATGCAACTATTTAATTAACAGAATTTTAAGAAGATTTTTTTAAACAAAAAAAAGCTCAGATTCAATTAAGAATCCAAGCCTTATCAATATGCTAATCAATCAACCCAAAAAACTAGCTATTGTAAAATTATAATAACTTTTTATGTTAAAAACCTTCTTATTTTTTTATTAGTTACACTTCTTTGACTCTTAAAAAATGAAAAGGTTTAAATTTGTATTTCGTTTAACAGCAATTTAACATATTTGAAATGCGTAAATTATTTTGGTTATTATTTTTAGTTTCATTCTCGGTAAGTGCACAAAAAGATTCTGTAAGAGTAGATTTAAGCAATCCTAATGCTACATTATACACGCATTTGTATTTCTTACAATCAGATTCTTACGAGCCTAAAAAAGCGGCTAAAACAATTTTAGGTTTATCTGAAAAAGAAGCAATTAAAAAAGCAATTAGAATTAAAAAAGTTTTAGATGGTAAAGGTTTATATGTAGAGTTTGAAAAAGTACCTACAGATGCCAATTATAAAGATACTATTAGATATTCTTCTTATGAAAAATACACGCCTTTTCCTCAAAGAATGCCACAAATTTCTGTAGAAAAAATTGGCGAAAAATGGTATTATTCTTCAGAAACTGTTGCAAAAATAGATGGTTTGTATAGCTCTGTTTTTCCTTGGTATGTTCAAAAAATACAAGATTTTATTCCAGAATTTGGTCATAAAAAAATATTAGGAATAGAATATTGGCAGTTATTTTCTCTATTAATATTTATTTTAATAGCAGTAATTATATTTTTCCTTTTTAAGAAAATAGCTTTTGTTGTACTTCATAAAATACAACAGAAATTAACAAAAACTACAGATATTACATTTGATAAATCTCTAAAGAAGCTAGCAAGACCTTTAAGCTTATTATTAGCAGTAAGTTTTATAGACAGTGTTTTTCCTTCACTTTATTTTAGTTTAGAAACAAATAAATGGGTTTTCTTATTTGTAGACATTGCAGAAGTTGTATTCTGGACGTATGTTTTAATAAATTTGGTACATGTTTTAATGAAGTTTTACAGTGTGTTTACAGAAAAAACACACAATAGATTAGATGATCAATTATCTCCAATACTACATAATTTCTTTATTGGTTTGGTAATTGTAATTGGTGTTTTAAGATTAATTGCACTTTTTGGTGTAGACACAACAACAATTTTAGCAGGAGCAACAATTGGTGGTTTGGCAGTTGCTTTAGCATCTCAAGACACCGTGAAAAATTTAATAGGAACTATTATGATTTTTCTAGACAAACCTTTTCATATAGAAGATTGGATTGAAGCTGGAGAAGTTGTTGGAACTGTAGAAAAAGTAGGTTTTAGATCTACAAGCGTTAGAGCTGCAGATACTTCTGTGTATCAAATTCCTAACAGTAAATTGTCTGAAATTGTTATTAATAATAAAGGTTTACGTTTATTTAGACGTTACAATACCAATTTAGGTTTGCGTTATGATACACCGCCAGAGTTAATAGAAGCTTTTGTAAAAGGTGTTAGAGAAATTATTATTGCACACCCAGAAACAAGATCAGATTCTTATAACGTAGAGTTTACTGGTTTTGGCGATTCTGCTTTATTAATTATGGTAAACGTATATTTTAAAAGTTTAGCTTGGGGTATAGAACAGAGTTCTAAACACAGATTGCACATGGCAATTGTTAAATTAGCAGCTGCATTAGGTGTAGAATTTGCGTTTCCTTCTACAACTGTTACTATAGAACATTTTCCAGAGAAAAATGGTTTAAACCCTAAATACGACACTAATAAGGAAAGAATTGATGCAGCAATTTCAAAAATTGTTACAGATTTTAATAATGAAGCTTCTAGTAATTAAAGTTTTATAATAATATATTTAAAGAAAAAACGCCATCTTAATAGATGGCGTTTTTTTTGTATTTTCAAAAAAGTAAAATAATTATCTTTTTGCTTCTTTAAAAATTTCATTAACAGCAATAGCATACGACTTTGCATTACCTGCTTTTTTAATTTTCTTATATGTTTTTTGAGGATTTTCAAAACTTTTTGAAAAATATTCCCAAAAACCAAGCATTTTCATTTTAATAGGAGTTGGTCCAGAAAGTGCTGCATCATATTCTTGATAAATTCTGTCATGAAATTCCCTGAAAATATCATATCTATTTTTTGGATATTCTGTAGTATCATTTTTTATCATACTTGGTAAAAAAGGGTCTGCAATTAAACCTCTACCAATCATCCAATGATCTATTAAAGGAAATCTTTCTTCTAGCTTTTTAAATGCAGCTAAAGAAGTAATATCACCATTATAATACATTTTATGTTTGCTATTATCTAAACATTTTTGAAATGCTTCTAGGTTTGTACCTCCTTTATATAGCTGTTTTCCAATTCTTGCATGAATTGCAATATTTTTTAAAGGATAATTATCTAAAATAGGTAAAACGTCTAAAATTTCTTCAGGATTTTCATAACCCATTCTCATTTTCATAGAAACTAAAATATCAGATTCATTATGAACTTTATGAAGAATATTATTTATTTTTTCAGGATCTGCAATTAAACCAGAACCCATTCCCCGTTTTGTAACCATTGGATAAGGACAACCTAAATTCCAATTTAATTCTTTATAACCAAGTTCTCTAACATATTTAGAAACAAACAAAAACTCTTCTACATCATTTGTAATAATTTGTGGTATTACTTCTAACTCTGTGTTGTTTTCTAAAAGAATATCTCTCTTATAAGAATTTTTAATAACAAGCTTTCCGTTTAATCTTATATATGGTGAATAAAATGTGTCTATTCCGCCAAAGAAATGATTAAAAGCATTTCTAAATTTATAATCTGTAAAACCTTGTAAAGGTGAAGATAGTAGTGTATGACTCATGAAAAATATTGTGGTGCAAATATAGAATACTTTTCAAAGCAATTTAAAAAATATAAATATCTAATCTATTAATTTTTAGAAGACTTTAAAGGCGTGTTTATCCAATAATTATTTTCTAATTTTAAAGTTGTTATTTTAGATTTAGATAACGGTAAAGCTTTATCCACAAAATCTTTATTTAACGGTAATTTTTTATTTTGAAAAACCTCTTGCACAAAAAACTCACGGTATTGATTCATTTTAATACTAGCTCTTTCGTTTATTTTAAAACCATTAGTATCTTTTATATTTGTAATATCAAAAACAAAATTAGTTGCGTAAGTACTGTTTTGTAAATTTATTTTTTCTAAGGATTCTCTATCAATTTGAATTTCGAGCGTTCTTGAATTTTCTTCATTAATACTTACATCAGTAACTTTTAATTTTTCATTTTTATAATAAATTTTAAACTTAGACCTTATTGGTGTTATACTTTTTAAATAGATAGGTCTGTTAAACGAAATCTTAAATGTTTTCTTTTTTTTATTAAATGTTGTTTTATCAATTCTAAAATAGTTGCCATTTGTGGCTTCAAAAAAATTATTAAAAGTAATGTAGTTTAAATACATTTTATCCTTTATAGGTTTGTATTCTATGGTAACAGAATATTGTGGGTTTTTTTTAAATCGGTAATACAAATTGTAGTTTAATTTATGAATTGCAAAATCTTGTTTAGAAATATAAATGGTTCCAAAAGCAGCATATTCATAACTAGTATTACCTTTAATTGAGTTAAAAGTTACTTCATACAACGGTGATTTATCAGAATAAACTATTTTTTTAAGTTTAAATTTATGATTTTTAATAAAATGTTTGTTAAATGTATTGCTAAAAGAAAAAGACATCTTATCATAATTTCTAATTGCATTTGTTAGAGATAAAATGTTTAATTCATTACCACCTAACGGACTTATATATACGCTTTCTGAAAACTTCTTATCAGCATTATCATAAGGTATTGTAAGTGTAGAATCTTTAATGAATTTATCGTTTTCAATATAATTATATAATAAAGATTGATTTTTTTTACTCTTTAATTTATCTGTTTTAAAACCATTATCAAAAGATTCTATAATTGCTTCGTTAACATTTAAGAATTCTATTTTTTCTTTATAATTATTTTTTTGCTGATAAGAATCTCCAACTGGTTGTTGGTAATCTCTATAGTAACCAATATAAGAATGAGGTTCTGTAGGGTAATTATTTAAGATGTTTTCTATTGCTTTTCTAACAATTTCTATTGCTAAAGGTTTTCTTTTTTTCTTCTTAGAAGTTTTAATTACTATCTCATCTAAATGATTATTGTAAACTGACAAATAAATAATATGAACCTTTTTATTATTTAATTCAGACAATTTAATTTCTTTCGTTTTATAACCAATTGATGAAATTCTTATAATTCCGTTTAATTTATATTTTTTAGGAATTTCAAATTTACCATTTACATCTGCATGTGTACCTCTGTTTATCTTCTTTAACATTACTGTGGCATATACAATAGGTTTTTTAGTTTGTTTATCTAAAACTTTGAAAGAGATTTTCTCTTGTGAGTAAGATATAAAACTGATAAATAGAAAAAGAAAGGCTATTTTTTTCAAAGGATTTTTTTGTTTATTTAAAAGCAAAAACCACGCCATTAAGACGTGGTTTTTTATATAAATTAAATAATATTTTTATTATTTAGGATCTAAAGCTACTTCAATTCTAGCTAAAACATCTTGTAAGTGGTAACGAGAAGTAGTGTTAGAAGCTCTTGAAGCTGCAGATTTTACATCTCTTTTTAATCTAGTTAACTCACCTCTTGCAAAAGATTTAATATCAGACTGACCAACATTTACAGATGGTGTTCCAAAACGACCTCTTTGGTTTTTAGCATCGTTTAATAAGAAATTTAAACGCTCTATGTGTGCTTTTTGTAAATTTCTTCTGTAAGTATCAATGCTTCTACCATTATATAATTCAGACCAAACTCCTTTTCTTAAGTCAGAAAACATAGAAACTAAGTTGTATGCTTTATTACCATTTAAAGTTTCGTTTTCAATCATACGTGCCATTCTATCTGCACTTAATACACCGTTTAATGTTCTTACTTGTAAAGATCTAATATTTTCAATAGCACCACTAGATTGTACTTTAGAGAAAAGATCTTTATCTAACATCCAAGTTGGTGTTTTAAATAACTGATTAATTACAAATGCTAAGGCATTTTTTTGATGTGCCTTATCTACATGCGTGTAAACAGCACCTTCTTGGTCTGCTGTTTTGTAGTTCTCATAGATACCACCAACGTTAGAAGATACATGTCCCATATATCTACCAAATTGTCCAACAATTTGTCCATACATAGTAGCCATTTCATCATAAGTTTCACCTTTTTCAGTTGTCCACTCTTCTAATCTAGGTAAAATTCTTTTTAAATTTTGAATTCCATAATCACTAGCTTTAATAGCGTCGTCTCCTAAATCTTCTGTTTGTGCACTAGGATCTACTACTCCAAATTGCTGACGACCAAAATGATACATTGGGTTGTCTGCTTTTTCCAAAATCCACTTATCTAAAGTTTCTTTTTCTTCTTTTGCAGTTTTTCCTAATATAGGTCTATAACCCCAGCTAATAGAGTATTTGTCATAAGGACCAATATCTGGCATTAAAGCAACACCTTTATCTTCTGGTTGAGCTACATAGTTAAAACGAGCATAATCCATAATAGATGGTGCTGTACCATATTTTTTTGTAAAACTTGCAGAACGTAAAGAGTCTACAGGATATGCAACAGAACTACCCATGTTATGTGGTAAACCTAAAGTATGACCTAATTCATGAGAAGAAACAAAACGAATTAAACGTCCCATTGTTTCTGTTTTAAAGTTGTTACCTCTTGCATCTTCGTTAATTGCAGCAGTTTGTACAAAAAACCAGTTGTGTAATAAAGTCATTACATTATGATACCAGTTGATATCAGATTCTAGAATTTCTCCAGATCTTGGGTCACTAACGTGAGGTCCGTTTGCATTAGGAATTGGAGAAGCTAAATATCTAATTACAGAATAACGTACATCTTCTGGACTATATTCTGGATCTTCCTCTTTAGTAGGAGCCATTTTACCAACAATAGCATTTTTAAAACCAGCCGCTTCAAATGCTACTTGCCAGTCATTTACACCTTGTATAATAAAAGGAACCCATTCTTTAGGAGTTGCTCTATCTACATAATAAACAATTTGTTTCTTAGGTTCAACTAATTCTCCTCTGTTAAATTTTTCGATGTCCTCATCTTTAACTTCTAACCTGTATCTATCTAAATATCTTACAGTTTTACTTTTTTGATCTTCTAAACCATAATCTGTTTGTCCTCTAGCAAACCAACCAACACGTTCATCAAAATATCTACGTTTCATTGGTACTTTAGGTAATAAAACCATAGAGTTACTCATTTCTAAAGTAATAGAACCAATTGCACTGTTAGAAGGTGCTTTATTAGCAAAATAAGTTTTTACGTGTCTTACTTCTACATTTCTTGGGTAACTACTAACTCTATCTATATATGAACGCGTTTTATCCATTCTTGTAGCTTGATAAGATCTTCTGTAAAAACCAGGTAAACCTAAAGGTTTTACATCTGTAGAAAATAAAGAAGTTGCATCTATAACTGTAGCAGTAGAATCTTTACTAAATGCTTTTATAGGAAAAGAAAATAATATTGGTTCTAAATTAGAGTTTACAACAGCTTCATGAACAGGTAAAAGAGTATCTGCAACAACGCTATGAGAGACAACTCTTAATAAGATTTGTTTGTTTTTTTTCTCCCAACGTAACACTTGCGTGTTTGTTTTTCCACCACCAAAACCAATTCCGCTAGCAGTTTTTGCAATTCTTGTAACCATTAACATTTCTCTTTTTAATAGAGAATCTGGTATTTCAAATAAGTAAGAATCGTCTTTTGTGTGTACTTTAAACAAACCTTCGTCTGTTGTGTGCTCTTTTGTTACCACTTTACCATAAGGTTGAATTCCCCCTTTTTTAGGTTTTGGCTTTGGTTTAGCAGCAGTTTTTGGAGCTTCTTTTTTCTTCTTCTTCCAAAATTGAGCAGAAGATTCAGTAGAAAAACCAAATACAAAAGCAACTAGTAACAGTCTCGTAAGTATTTTTTTAGTCATCATAAATTTAATTGAATTAATAACTTTCGAAGTTAATAAAACAATTAATTAAGGTTTCTTAAATAAATGTTAAAGAGATGCGCCTAGTAATGTTAAATTTTGAGCAAAAAAAAGCCTTTAGTTTAAAACTAAAGGCTTAAAATACAGTGTTTAGTACTTTATAAATTAAATGCAGTTTTAACCGCATCTACGTAGTCTAATTTTTCCCAAGTAAAAGTTTCTACTTCTTCAGAAACTGTTTCTCCCATTGGGTTAGAAAACGTTACCGTTTTTGTTTCTGGAGTTCTTCCCATGTGTCCATAAGCAGCTGTTTCAGAATAAATAGGTGTTCTTAATTTCAGACGTTTTTCAATAAAATAAGGACGCATATCAAAAATAGCTTCTACTTTTTTACTAATTTCTCCATCTGTTAAATTTACAGTTGCAGTTCCGTAAGTTTCTACATTTATACTTGTAGGTTTAGCAACACCAATTGCATAAGAAACTTGTACTAAAACTTCTTTACAAAGTCCTGCAGCAACTAGGTTTTTTGCAATATGTCTTGTTGCATAAGCTCCAGATCTGTCTACTTTAGAAGGGTCTTTTCCTGAGAAAGCACCACCACCATGAGCTCCTTTTCCACCATAAGTATCAACAATAATTTTTCTTCCTGTTAAACCAGTATCTCCATGAGGTCCACCAATAACAAAAACACCAGTTGGGTTTATGTGATACGTAATATTATCTGTAAATAATTTTTGAATATGTGCAGGTAATTTTGCAACAACTCTAGGAATTAAAATTTCTACAATATCTTTTTTAATTTTAGCTAACATTACATCGTCAGACTTATCAAAATCATCATGTTGCGTAGAAATTACTATAGCATCAATTCTTTGAGGTACATTATCATCAGAATATTCTATAGTAACTTGAGACTTAGCATCTGGCCTTAAATAATTAATGTCTTTGTTTTCTCTTCTTAAGGCAGCTAATTCAATTAACAATCTATGAGATAATTCTAGAGCCAAAGGCATGTAGTTTTCTGTTTCATCAGTAGCATAACCAAACATCATTCCTTGATCTCCAGCACCTTGTTCTTCTGGATTAGATCTATCTACACCTTGGTTAATATCTGGAGATTGTTCGTGTATTGCAGAAAAAACTCCACAAGAATTACCGTCAAACATATACTCACTTTTTGTGTAACCAATTTTATTAATTACATCTCTTGCAATTTGCTGAACGTCTAAATATGTTTTAGATTTTACTTCACCAGCTAATACAACTTGTCCAGTTGTAACTAGTGTTTCACAAGCAACTTTACTGTTTTTATCGAAAGCTAAAAAATTATCGATTAAAGCATCAGAAATTTGATCTGCAACTTTATCTGGGTGTCCTTCAGAAACA
>CAXBIR010000027.1:0-32177 GCA_963975825.1 uncultured Polaribacter sp. | reverse complement strand
GAAGTTCCGTTATTTGTAGATCTATAAATACCTGCAGATTGAAGACCTAACCAGTTTGTTGGATTAGAAGAATCTCCATAAACATGTGCTCCTACAGCAACAAAAAGTTCAGTTGAAGTACCATTATCCCAGGCCAAAACATCGTTTACATAATATATTCCTTTTAAAAATAAATTAGAAGCATTATAGTCAAATGAATCTGGTCCAGAGGCAGGAATTGTTAAAGCTGCCCAATTGTTTCCACCGTTAGTTGTAACATAAACACCGTTTCCAACCACATCTCCTGCAGTGTATTGTTCACCTGTACCAACATACCATTTGTTAGAATCTCTTGGGTCTACTGTAATAGAAGTTACAGATAAGTTACCTGGTACATTTTGTACTCTTGCCCATTGAGAATTAGAATTAGATATATTTGTGTTCTTCCATAATCCACCAGAAACTCCACCAGCATAAACAGTATTATTAGAAGCATCATTTGGATCAAACATTATAACTCTGGTTCTACCACCTACATTATTAGGACCTCTTTCTTCCCATGCATTTGTTGAATGTCCTGGAGTTTTTCTAGAAAGTCTTTTACTTATTAGTTCTTGTCTTAGCTGGGTTAGACCACCATCATCTAACTTTCCTGAAGAAGGATTTATGGTTAGTTCCCACATTTGTTCAAAATATCGGTTAGGTGGTAGTCCGTTTAGTTTTCTCTTTTTCTTGTCCCATTTTAGAGTTTCTTTATAAGGACTATTCTTTACAAAACTTTCTAGTTTTTTTCTTTGAGCCATAATAGACTCTTCTTTATTGTTTTTAAACGATTTTTTTGCTAAAAAAAAAGTGATTGAAAAAATAGCGATTCCGCTAATTAACAAAATTCTGAAGTTGTTTTTTTTCATTTAAAAAGTGTTTTTAAGATTGGGGGTTAAATTAATTAGTTAATAACATTGATGTTATTTGTATATAAATTATTAAAATATCTTAATTTTTTACAAATAACTCATCAAATATATTAATATTTTAAATATAATTCAATCCCTGAAAACAGTGTTTTTTTACTATCCCTGAATTCAGGGATACAGTATTTTTTTAACTCTTGTTATTTTTTAAAAATGTGTCTTTTATTCTCTAAACTGTTTAAGTTGGGTTAAATCAGTTTTCTGTTTGTAGTAATTTTTATATTAAATTCAATTATTTTAAAATCTTTTTTAATAATGGTATATTGCACCTTTAATTTTGATAAAAGAATATATGAAGATAATTGTACCAATGGCAGGAATTGGATCTCGTTTGAGACCACATACTTTAACAGTTCCAAAACCTTTAACAGTAATTGCTGGTAAACCAATTGTACAGAGATTGGTAGAAGATATTTCTTCTGTAATAGATGAAAAAATAGATGAAATTGCTTTTATAATAGGTCCTGCTAAAAAAGGATTTCCTGCAAATACAAAAGAGAATTTATTAAAAATAGCAAAAGAATTAGGCGCAAAAGGTTCTGTATATGTGCAAGAAGAAGCGTTAGGAACTGCTCATGCACTTTTTTGTGCTAAAGATTCTTTAAGCGGCCCTTGTGTAGTTGCTTATGCAGATACTTTATTTAAAGCAGATTTTAAATTAGATTCTAAAGCAGATGGGGCAATTTGGGTAAAGCAAGTAGAAGATCCTAGTGCTTTTGGTGTTGTTAAACTAGAAAACGGTTACATTAAAGACTTTGTAGAAAAACCAAAAGACTTTGTTTCAGATTTAGCTATTATTGGTATTTACTATTTTAAAGACGGCGATAAAGTAAGAAATGAAATTCAATATTTAATTGATAATGATTTAAGAGAAAATAATGAATATCAATTAACCAATGTTTTAGAAACTTTAAAAAGTGACGGAGCAAAGTTTATTCCAGGAACTGTAAGTACTTGGATGGATTGTGGTAAGAAAGACCCAACTGTAGATACTAACAAGCAAGTTTTAGAATTTGAACATAAAGCAGGTAATAATTTAGTCTCTAAAGACGTTGTGTTAGAGAATTCAGAAATTATTCAGCCTTGTTATGTAGGTAAGAATGTTGTTTTGAAAAATACAAAAATAGGACCTTATGTTTCTATTGGTGAAAATAGTGTTGTAGAAAATTCTACAATAACAAACTCTTTAATACAAACAAACGTGGTAATTTCTAATGCTAAATTAGATAATGCAATGATTGGTAATTATGCTAAATTTGATGGTAATTTTACTTCAGTTAGTATTGGAGATTATACAGAATTAACTTAATGAATTATAGTTCAGAAAATATAATAAATACAAAAGAGAGACCATTAAATTATTTTAATGTGTCTCTTTTTTCTTTACTTTTTTTTATAATTTCTTTTCAATCTTTTTCACAAGATAGTATTCCTGCTGCTATAGATTTAACTGAAGAAAAAGAATTAAAATTTCAACAGTTTTTCTTTAAGGCGCTTTCACAAAAATCTATTGGTAATTTTCAAAAAGCAATAGAAAATTTAGAAAACTGTAACCAAATATTACCAAACGATTTAACCGTTTTTTATGAATTTTCTAAAAACTATTTAGAATTAAATAAAACGCTTTTAGCCAAGGAATATATTGATAGAGCTATTGAAAAAGAGCCAAATAATATTTGGATGCAAAAGCATCTGGTAAAAGTTTATTTAAAGGATAGAAATTTTTCTGAAGCTATAAAAATTCAACAAAAAATAGTTGCAGTTAACCCAGTAGAAAGAGATTATTTAGCAAGACTTTATTTGCAAAATAGAGATTATAAAAATGCTTTATTAACAATGAATATTTTAGAAAAAGAAAATTCATTGTCTGCTAATCTTAAAAGAATTAAAGATAGTTTAGAAAGTAAGGTAAATAAGGTTGTAGAAAAAGAAGATACCACAGAAGATGCCTTTCTAAAGTTTAAAAAAGATAAGTCTTACAAGGTTTTAAAGGAGGTTTTAGAACTTTCTAAAGATAACTCTGCACAACTTTTAAAATATAGTACAGAAGGTATTTCTTTGTTCCCTGCGCAACCTTATGTTTATTTAATGAACGGAAAAGCATTAAATGCAAACAAAAAATATAAAGAAGCGTTAGCGGTTTTAAATAACGGTATCGATTTTGTTATAGAAGATGAAATGGAGGCTGTTTTTTATAGAGAAATGGCACTTTCTTACAAAGGTTTAGGTAATAAGTTAGAGGAAAATAAATACAAAGAAAAATCTAAAAAGGTAAAAAAATAAAATGCGATATTTAAAATATTTATTGGTATTAACACTGGTTTTTACATCTTGTAAAACAAAAAAATATGTAATAGATTCTAATATTATTGCAAAAGAAATGTCTGCAAAAAAAGTAGTTAGAAAACATATTGCTGCAGATTTTAATAAAGAAACTATAGATGCTAAATTAAAAGCTAATTTTAACGACGGTAAAACAAAACAAAGTATTTCTGTTTATTTAAAGATAAAGAAAGATGAGGTAATTTGGTTAAAAGGAACAAAGTTTATTAATGTTTTTAAAGCTAAAATAACTCCAGGAAAAGTTAGTTTTTATTCACCTTTAGAAAAAAAATATTTTGAAGGAGATTTTTCTATGCTAACTAAATTATTAGGTGCAGAGGTTAACTTTCAACAATTACAAAACTTGTTTTTAGGACAAGCGATGTTAGATATAAAAGGAGATAAACAAGAGGTAGAAATTGTTAATAATTCTTATGTTTTAACACCTATTTCTAAAGACGGTGTAATGTATAAATACACGGCAGTAAATCCAAGTCATTTTAAATTAGATTTTCAGTCTATAATTACCGCTTTAACAAATCAAAATTTAGAAATTAAATATCCTAGTTATAAGTTAGTTGATGATGCAATTTTTCCGCAAGAAATAAACATTACAGCAAAAACACCAAAGAAAGTTACAACTATAGATTTTACTTTAAAATCTGTTGAATTTAATACAGAAATTAACACTTCTTTTTCTATACCTAAAGGATATAAACGCATTAATTTATAGTGATAAAAGCTCGTTTTCATACAATATTTTTCCTGTTACTTTTTAGTTGTTTATCTATTTTTAGCCAAACAAAAAAAGAGTTAGAACAAGAACGCAAAAGATTAAAAAAAGAAATTGCTCAAGTAAATAGTTTGCTATTTAAAGAGCAAAAAAAAGAGAAAAATGTTCTTGAAGATTTAAAAGATCTAAACCAGAAAATAGATGTTAGACTAAGATTAATACGTACTATTAATTCTGAAGCAAAACTTTTATCAAAAGAAATTACAAAGAATAAAAAAGAGATAGAAAAGTTAGAAAAAGAGCTTTCTGCTTTAAAAGCAGATTATGCTAACATGATTTTTAAATCTTACAAAAGCAAATCTCAACAAAGTAGAATGATGTTTGTATTGTCTTCACAGAACTTTTATCAAGCCTATAAACGTTTAGAATACATGAAACAATATACTTCTTTCAGAAAAAGACAAGGAGAAGAAATTGGTGTTCAAACAGATTTGGTAAAGAAAAAGAATGATTCTTTGTTGTATCAGAAAAAAGTAAAAGACACTTTAATATTATCTGAAAAAGATCAAAAACAAAAAATTGAATTAGATAAAACTAATAAACAAAAGCTAATTTCTACGATAAAAAAGAAAGAGAGACAATATAAAAGAGAAATTCAGAATAAAATTAATGCTGATAAAAGAGTTGCTGAGAAAATAGACAAAATTATTAGAGATGAAATTGCAAAAGCTAACAGAATAGCAAACGCAAAACTTAAAAATAAACCAAAAGTTACTAAGAAAAACGAGTTTGTTTTAAGTCCAGAAGCAAAAGCATTAGCTGCTAAATTTGAGCTAAATAAAGGTAAATTACCTTGGCCGGTAGATGAAGCTTTAATTACTAGAAGGTTTGGTAAGCAATCTCACCCCACTTTTCCAGGAATTACAATTAATAGTACAGGTTTACATATGGTAACCCAAAAAGGTAAAAGTGCCGCTGCTATATTTAATGGGAAAATATTAAATATCTTAGTAACTTCAGAAGGAAGAAGAAATGTTTTAATACAACATGGTAACTATATAACGTCTTATAATAATTTAGAAAAACTTTACATTAAAAAAGGAGATATCGTAAAAACAGGACAAAAAATTGGACAAATATTTACTGATAAAGTCTCGGGTAAAACTACATTAATTTTCGTCTTATATAAAAATACAACCAAACTAAACCCTTCTTCTTGGATTTTAAAAAGATAACACTTTATTAAAAATGTATTTGTGTCAATATTTTTATTGAATGCAATAATCTTTCTTTTCTACTCTATTTATTTTTGTTGAAGAATTTAGATATTTCTAGATTCTATATTTATTAATTAAAAAAAATATTAAAATGGAAAACTTAAATAGAAAGACTGTTGCTATTTTAGCAACTAATGGATTTGAAGAAAGCGAATTAAGCGAACCAAAAAAAGCTTTAGAAGATGCAGGAGCAAACGTAGAAATTGTTTCTTTAGAATCTGGAGAAATTAAGTCTTGGAATGATGGGAACTGGGGGAAAAGCTACAAAGTAGATAAAACCCTAAGTGAAGTTTCGCAAGCAAATTATAATGCTTTAATGTTACCTGGTGGAGTTATTAACCCAGATATATTACGTAAAAATAAAGATGCAGTAAATTTTGTAAGATCTTTTTTTGAAAATCATAAACCTGTTGCAGCAATTTGTCATGCGCCATGGTTATTAGCAGAGGCTGGTGTTTTAGAAGGAAGAAATATAACTTCTTACGAATCTATTAAAACAGATATGATTAATGCTGGTGCAAATTGGCAAGACAAAGAAGTAGTTGTAGATGAAGGTTTGGTAACAAGTAGAAACCCAGACGATTTACCAGTTTTTAATGCTAAATTAGTAGAAGAGGTTTACGAAGGTAAACATGAAGATCAAATGGTATAATTTAAATTTATTTCATAAAAAAAAGCGCAAATTTTATTTGCGCTTTTTTTTGAGTTATACTTTAACAAACCTTAATTAGGTTGTGGAGAGTATTTTATGTTTTTCTGTAAAATAATAGAATTAGGCAACGTAATTAATTCTTTATTAGGTGTTTTTAAAGTGATAAAAAATGCACCAATATCTCTAATTTCTCCTGTAATATTATTGTCTTTTTCTAAAACGGTAATAGAATCTCCAATTTTTACAGGGTAATTTATGTATAAAATAATACCAGCTGTAATATTAGAAAGAATAGACCATTGTGCAAAAAAAGCAATACCAAGAATGGTTAAAAAAGAAGAAACATAAACTAACAATTGTTTCTCATCTACACCCCAAATAAAGGCAACTACAACTATTGATGTTGTGTAAATTAAGATAGAAATAATCTTATTAGTAACTAATATTCTAGATTTATGAAACCCAAATTTTAGTTGAATTTTTTTTAAAGAATTTGTAGCTAATAAACGTATAAAAAACGCAATTAAAAAAACTACAATAGATTCTATAATTTTAAAATGATTTAAAAATTCCATTATTGTATTATTTAGCTAAACAAAGCTTTTAATTCTGTAGCTTCGTTTGGTTTTAACTTTCCTGCTAATACTAAACTTAATTGTTTACGTCTTAAAGCGCCTTCAAAACGTTCTTTTTCTAAGGCTGTTTCTGGTATAAGTTGAGGTATTTCTATAGGTTTACCAGTTTCATCTACGGCAACAAAAGTATAAATACCTTCATTTACTTTAGTCCTTTGTCCAGATTGCCTATCTTCTATCCAAACATCAACATAAATTTCCATAGAGGTTTTAAATGCTCTAGAAACTTTTGCTTCAACAATAACAACACTACCAACTGGTACAGATTTGTTAAAAGCTACGTGGTTTACAGAGGCAGTAACTACTATTCTTCTAGAGTGTCTTCTAGCAGAAATACTACAAGCTCTATCCATTCTTGCTAATAATTCTCCTCCAAAAAGATTGTCTAAATAATTTGTTTCTCCTGGTAAAACTAAATCGGTTAAAATTGTTAAAGATTCTTTGGCTGTTCTTGCTTCCATCAAAAAGTAAATTTTTTGCAAAGATACACAATCACTTATTTATAAGTGACGTTAAAAAGATAAAGAAAAGTGAAATTATTTATTAGCTTTAACTAATAACCAAGCGTCTTTAGAAACAGTTTTTTTAATTTTATTTAAACTGTTAATAGCATCGTTTTTATTAGCAAAACTGTTAAAAGTAACTTGTGTTAATCCCCATTTATTAACGCCAATAATTTTAGCATTAAAACCTTCAGAAATTAATTCTTTTACCTTTTTTTCTGCATTTTCTGGAATTTGAAATGCGCCAGCAACAACATGGTAAGGTTTTGCAATTTCTTTAACAACGTTTAGTTTTAAAGTTGGTAACGGATTAGAAATAACAAATGTTGCAGATTGTATCTTTTTTTCTAACTGTTTTTGTTGACTTGCAAATACTTCTTTTTGTTGGTTTTGTTCATAACTATTGTAACCAGCAAAGCCTAATGTTAATAAAATAGCAGCACTTGCAGCATATTTTATAAATGCAGGAACTCCTTTTTTCTTACTTGTAGTAGCTTCAGTAACTAGTGGTTTTACTTGTGCAGCATATCTAGTTATTGGTGTAGATGGTACAGTAGATAAACCAAATGAAGCTGTTAAGAAGTTGATTTCTTGTGTAGGTTCAAAAATAATTTGTTGGTTTTCATTTAATGAAATAGTACCCAAATTATTTAATTGAATTGCAGTGTTTTGCAATTCGTTTTGCCATTTTATAACAGACAAAGAAATAGCTGTAGAAGCCTTCTCGAAAGATATTTGTTCACTAGAAGCAATGTAATTAGCTAACAAACCATCATTATGTTTCAAATGACTATTAAACGCAATTTGTTTTGTTGGTGGAGAAAATGTGTGAGTATCACTATTTAATTTTGCACCAATTCTATTGGTTACAAATCCTCCAAAATCAGGAACAATTACGCAATCGTATCTGTATAATAAATCGTTTATGTAGTTGGCTAAATTCATATAAACAAATATAGATTTTTTGTGGTTTCGTAAAAGAAAGTTCTCTAAAAATTATCAACAAAATTTTTATATATTGGTTGTCAAATTGTTAACTGTTGAAAGAAGAAAAATTACTCGCTATCTTAAGATTGCAGAAATGTAAAGCTGTGGGAGATATTTTGGCAAAGAAACTCATTGTAAATGTGGGAGATGTAACCCAAATATTCCATGAAAAAGTGTCTACTTTATCTAAAATAAACGGAATTGGAAATCACGTATTAAAACATCTTTTTGATGATAAAAACGTCAAATTAGCAGAAGAGGAGTTAAAATATATTCAAAAAAACGGAATAGCGTATTCTTATTTTTTAGAAGATGATTATCCTGCCAATTTACAGCATTGTATAGATAGTCCAATATTGTTATTTAAAGACGGAAACATAGATTTTTCAAACCAAAAAATTATTTCTATTGTTGGTACAAGAAATATGAGTTCTTATGGCAGAGATTTTTGCAATAAATTAATAGAAGACTTAGTAGAATACAACCCAATTATAGTAAGTGGGTTTGCTTATGGTGTAGATATTTGTGCCCATAAAGCAGCAATAAAAAATAACCTGCAAACTATTGGGGTTTTAGCACATGGTTTAGAAGAAATTTATCCTAAAGTTCATAAGAAATATATAAATGAAGTAAATAAAAATGGTGGGTTTTTAACCGAATTTTGGCATAATGAAACACCGTTAAGAGAAAATTTTTTAAAAAGAAATAGAATTGTGGCTGGTATTTCTAAAGCAACTATTATTATAGAGTCTGCTGTAAAAGGTGGTTCTTTAGTAACTGCAGATATTGCCAACTCTTATGATAAAGATGTTTTTGCTGTACCTGGTAGAACTACAGATTTATATAGCAAAGGTTGTAACAATCTTATAAAAAACAATAGAGCATTTCTCTTAAATTCTGCAGATGAAATTGTTAAAATTCTAAATTGGGATTTAAAGGAAAAACCCAAACATATTCAAAAACAATTATTTGTAGAATTAAATGAAAACGAACAGAAGATTTACGATTTAATGCATGAAAAAGGAGCGCAATTACTGGATGTAATTTCTCTAGAATGTAATATTCCTATTTATCAACTATCTTCTATTTTATTGCAAATGGAATTAAAAGGAATCTCTAAACCTTTACCAGGAAAGATGTTTGAATTGATGTAAATATTCTTATTTTTGGTAAAAATCAACAGAAAAGATGGCGGTAGAGAAAAAATTGATGTCCAAGAAGAAACCAACATTTCCAGTAAATGAAATGTTAAATGCGTATTTAAAAAATTATAATAGAAATATAAAAATTTCTATTTTTTATGACGATTTATTACGTTTTCAAGGCTCAGTTACGGTGTATGATAAAAATGATGAAGATACACTTTGGGTTAGAACTTACTATTCTCAATACGATAGAGAAGAAATAGATAGAAGTTTAAAAAAAGTATATACAATGCTTCATTCAGATGGTAATGATGATGGTATTCCGTTTTTAAACGTAGATGCAATAGACTACTGTACATTTGGTAATTCTAAACCTTTTAGAATAAAAATAAGAAATATTTTAAATGATAACTTTTCTTATTTCTATGTAAAAAAAGCAGATGCATCTCGTATTTATGGTTTGGAATTAGAACATATTTTGTCTCCTCATAACATGAATTTTCTTGTTTTTAAAGACACTTTAATAGAAGAGCATATTGCAGGAATTCCTGGAGATGATTTTATAAGAGATTTTTTACCAAGTTGTACAGAATCTCAAAAAGCACAAATAGCTAAAGAATTTGTTAAGTTTAAAGAACGTTGTTTAGTCCGTTTGTTAGGCGATATGCGTTCTTATAATTACGTAATTACACCAACACACGATTTTGATCATATAATCTATAAATTTAGAGCCATAGATTTCGATCAACAATCTTTTGAAGGCAATCTTAAAGTCTACAATTTGCAGTTTATGAAAGAAAACTTCAAAATGATAGAAATGGTAAATAAAAAACTAGAAAACGATTCTATAAGACAGTACAAAATAGAAGAACGTTCTTTTATGGCAAAAAGAATGATTACTGCGCCAAGAAGAACTGCACGTTTAATTAAATGTATGAAAGCAGACACTATTTCGTTTCCAGAAAATGTAGAACTTCTAAAAAAACATTTAATAAAATATGTTGGAGATGTAAAGTTTAAAGATTGCGAAAATATGGGAGAAATTTTAGAAACTATTCTAGCTTTTGTAAAACGTAATTATTTAGATATTAGTAATAAAGAGTTGTTTTAGAAGCAATCTCCTGCTTTCCATTATATCTTTTTTATAAAAATAAAAAAGGATGCCATTTCAATCAGGGCTAAACTTGTTTGCCAGCTAAATTTAATTTTACACAAAACCTATTTTTTACTTCTAACGCTTTCAATAATAACTGTTAATAAAATTAAGCTTCCGCCAATAAAAGTATTAAAATCAGGAATTTCATTAACAAAGAAATACGCAATTATAATTCCAAAAATTGGCTGAATACTACTAATAATACTTGCTGTTGAAATAGAAAAGTGTTTAAAAGAATTTACCATCATTGTATGGCCAATTGCAGTAGTTAAAATAGCAACTAAAACCAGTAAAGGTAATTGACTCTGTACATTTGAGAAATCTCCAAAAAACAATACCGGAGTTAATAAAACGGTAACCACAATCATTTGATGAAACATTAACATGCTGCTATTATATGTTTTTACGTGTTTTTTTAAGATTAAGTTTCTTAACGAATAACAGAAAGCAGAAAGTACACCAAATAGAACACCTTGTAACTGTGAGTTTTCAATAGAAAACTCTGGAACTAAAATAAACATACCAGCTAAAACCAAAATTCCTAATAAAATATGTATTGGGTTTAGTTTTTTTTTGGTAAAAAAAGGTTCTAAAAAAGCAGTAATAACAGGAAAAGTGTACATAGATAACATGCCAATTGCTACATTAGAAAGTTTTAGAGCGTAAAAATAAGTTACCCAATGTGCGCCCATAAAAAAGCCAACTAAAACAAGAGAAAGCTTATCTTTTTTAGAGTTTATCTTTAGACCAATGTTTTTAAATCTACAAAAACCATAAATAAAAATTGCAGCTAAAAAGGCTCTGCATAAAATAATTGTTTCTACAGAAAGATCTATGTATTTACCTAAAACACCAGAAGTACTTACAAAAAGTGTTGCTAAAAGTAAAAATGATAGATTCTTTACATGCGAATTTTCCATTATATTTTCTGTAGAATATTTAAAGCTGTTTTTACAGAATCTATTCTTATAAAAGTAATTAATAAACGTAAACCATTCTTAGTTTCTTTCTCTTTCATTACACAACTTTTGCCATTATGTTGCACATATTTTAGCATTCTAGAAAAAGCTTCGGTTTGGTAAAAATCGCTTTGCTGATTCGAAACAAAATAACCAATCATTCTTTTTTGTTTTAGAATAATTTTCTCTAAACCTAATTCTTTTGCCAACCATTTTATTCTTACAGAATCTAATAAATCTTCTGCTTGTGTTGGTATTTCTCCAAAACGGTCAATAATTTCAGATTCAAAAACTTGTAATTCTTCTTCCTTCTCTAAAGTTCCTAGTTTGTTGTATAAAGCAAGTCTTTCTGTTATAGAATTTATATAATCATCAGGAAAAAGAATTTCGAAATCTGTATCTATGGTAACTTCTTTTACAAACTCTTTTGGTTTAGAATTGTCTGTAGGATATAGTTCTTTAAATTCATTTTCTTTTAATTCTTCTATAGCCTCTTGTAGTATTTTCTGATATGTATCAAAACCAATATCATTCATAAAACCACTTTGCTCACCACCCAATAAATCTCCAGCACCACGAATCTCTAAATCTTTCATTGCAATGTTAATTCCACTTCCTAAATCAGAAAATAAAACCAAAGCTTCTATACGTTTTCTAGCATCATCTGTCATCATGTGGTAAGGTGGCGTTATAAAATAACAAAATGCTTTTTTGTTAGATCTACCAACTCTACCACGCATTTGGTGTAAATCTGAAAGGCCAAAGTTATTGGCATTGTTTATAAAAATGGTATTTGCATTTGGAACATCTAAACCACTTTCTATAATTGTGGTAGACACTAAAACGTCAAAATCATTATTCATAAAACCTAGCATTAAACCTTCTAGCTTTTTACCCTCCATTTGTCCATGGCCAATGCCAACCTTTGCAGTAGGAACTAACCTTTGTATTAAGCCAGCAACTTCTTTTATGTTTTCTATTCTATTATGAATAAAGAAAACTTGTCCTCCTCTAGAAATTTCATAAGAAATAGCATCTCTTATTGTTTCTTCAGAAAAACGAATAACATTACTTTCTATTGGATGCCTGTTTGGTGGTGGCGTTTTAATTACAGATAAATCTCTTGCAGCCATTAAGCTAAACTGTAAAGTTCTAGGAATTGGCGTTGCCGTTAATGTAAGTGTATCTACATTTTCTTTTAAAGTTTTTAATTTATCTTTTACAGCAACACCAAATTTTTGCTCTTCATCGATAATTAAAAGACCTAAGTTTTTAAATTTTATTCGTTGGTTTGTTAGTTGATGCGTACCAATAATAATATCTACAGAACCATCATTTACCCCATTAATAGCCTCTGTTTTTTGTTTTGCTGTTCTAAAACGATTTAAGTAATCTATTCTTACAGGAAAATCTTTTAATCTTTCAGAAAATGTTTTAAAATGCTGAAAAGCTAAGATTGTTGTAGGAACTAAAATAGCTACTTGTTTACCATTATCTACAGCTTTAAAAGCAGCTCTAACGGCAACTTCTGTTTTACCAAAACCAACATCTCCACAGACTAATCTGTCCATTGGTTGTTCTTTTTCCATATCATTTTTCACATCTTGTGTAGCTGTAAATTGATCTGGTGTATCTTCATACATAAAACTACCTTCTAGTTCATGTTGTATGTGTGTATCTGGTCCAAATGCAAAACCTTTTTGTAGTTTTCTTTTGGCGTATAATTGAATTAAGTTAAACGCAACATGTTTAACTCTAGCTTTTGTTTTTTGTTTAATTTTTTTCCAAGCACCAGAACCTAATTTGTATATTTTAGGTGCTTTACCGTCTTTTCCATTAAATTTAGAAACTTTATGAAGCGAGTGAATACTTACATATAGAATATCGCGTTCTCCGTAAACTAACTTTATGGCTTCTTGCTTTTTTCCTTGAACATCTATTTTTTGTAAACCACCAAATTTTCCAATTCCATGATCCATATGTGTTACATAATCTCCAATTTCTAATTTATTTAATTCTTGAAGTGTAATTGCTTGTTTTTTTGCGTAACCATTTTTAAGTCTAAACTTATGGTAACGCTCAAATATTTGATGATCTGTATAGCAAACCAATCTATTCTCTACATCTACAAAACCTTGGTATAAAGGAAATACTACAGTTTCATAATGTACTTCTTTATCAGAGTCGTTAAAAATATCATGAAAACGTTTTGCTTGTTGTTCGTTTGCGCAAAAAATGTAATTTGTAAAACCACCTTTGTGGTATTCTTCCAGATTATCAATTAATAAATTAAATTGTTTATTAAATGAAGGTTGGGGTATTGTATTGAAACTGATTTTAGAATCTTCTTTCTTTTCATTACCAAAATCTACTAAAGAAAAATCTTGTAATTGGTTTTCTATAAATGCACCATCACAAAATAATTCACTAGGTTTTGCATGGTTTATTTCTTTAGATAAATCGTTAAATGCTTCTTCAGCTTTTTCAAAAAACTTATTTAAATTACCAACTAATAAACTTCTGTTTTTTGTGAAAATAACAGTTTTAGAAGAAATATATTTTAAGAAACTTTCTCTGTTTTCTTGTAATGTTTTGTTTTCTACATTTGGCATTATAGAAACTTTCTTCAACTTTTCTTTAGAAAGTTGGGTTTCTACATCAAAAGAACGAATACTGTCTATTTCGTCTCCAAAAAATTCTATTCTATAAGGTTCATCATTAGAAAAAGAGAAAACATCAATAATTCCTCCACGTACAGAGAAATCTCCAGGTTCTGTTACAAAATCTACTCGTTTAAATTTGTATTCAAATAAAACTTCGTTTACAAAATCTAAAGATAAACTTTCGCCAACAGTAACTTTTAAAGTGTTTTTTTCAAGTTCTTTTTTGGTAACTACTTTTTCAAATAAAGCAGTAGGGTAGGTTACTATTACTGCAGGTTTTTTTCTTGAGTTTATTCTGTTTAAAACCTCAGAACGTAACAAAACATTTGCATTGTCGGTTTCTTCTATTTGATAAGGTCTTCTGTAAGAACCGGGATAAAAAAGTACATTTTTTTCTCCTAAAAGTTGCTCTAAGTCATTTAGATAATAAGCAGCCTCTTCCTTATCATTAAAGATTAAAAGATACGGTTTGTCTGCTTTTTTAAAAGTTTCTGAAATAACAAAAGACAACGAAGAACCCACCAAATTCGATATTTGAAAATGGTTTCTGTCTTGTTGTAGCTCTTTTATAATCTGCGAAACGTTCGCAGATGTTTGATATTGATTTACAATGTTCTGCTTGCTCAACGTACTAAGTTTTGTGCAAATGTAAGACCTAAATTAATAAAAACCCATTAACTGTTTTATTTTCTTAAAGATTGCAATATATTTGCTTGTATTCACATTTTAAAATTAAACTAACTGCCTCAAAATATGAAAACTAAAATAGTAACTTTATTATTTTTAACTGTTTTTGCAATTCAATTAAATGCACAAAATGAGCAACAAAAATGGACTGCAGGGGTTAGTATTGCTGGTGCTAAGTATTCTTTAGATGGTGGCTTAGTAGTTGGTGGGCAATTGGCAAATCAATCTCCTAGACTTAACATTTCTAGACATATTTATAAAGGTTTAATTTTAGATGCGGGTTTTGCAACTGCTATTGGAGATAAGCAAGATTACACAACTTTCGATGGAACTTTGCGTTATGATTTTGGGAAATCTAGAGAGAATGTTGTGCCTTATTTGTTAATTGGCGGAAGTTTTATTAGTGCAGCAAAAGTAACGCCAACTGCAAATTTTGGTGGTGGAACTACTTTTTGGTTTAATTCAAAATACGGTTTAAACTTACAAGTAATGTATAAATTTTCTCAGTCTGAATTCGAAAGTCAAAGATCACACTTGTATCCGTCTGTTGGTTTAGTTTATAGTTTTAGTAATAGGTCTTATAATCAAAGAATTTGGCAAGATTAATTTGTTTGCTTGTATTTTGTTAAAATTTTCTTCATCTTTTTACTGTTGTAAAAACCTACCAATTGTGCATCAATTTCAAAATTAGAATTTAAAATTGTTGTAGTTGGGTATGCAATTCTTTTCTTTATTGCCGCCAATTCGTTGGTTAATTCATGTATGCCAGTATTAATTCCTGTAGGTTTATAAGTAAAAGTCTTTCCTAAGAAAGTTATGTTTTCTTTTTCCTCTCCGTTTAATTTTACGAAGTAAAATTTCTTATTTAAAAGTTGAATTACTTCTTTATTTTCTAAGGTTGTCTTTTTCATCCCGTGGCAAATTTTACACCAATCTGTATAAATAAAAACAACAATAGGTTTTGGTTTTTCTTGATTCATTTTCTCTACTTCAGAAAAAGTAAAGACTTTTAAAGAAAGGCTTTCTTGTTGAGAGTATGCTGCTAAGCTTCCGTAGAAGATAAATATTAGAAAGATTTTTTTCATTTTTTAAGTTTAAAAAATAGTGTAGCGTACTCCTAAAAACATTCTTATTCCTTGGTTAGAGGCGTAAACATAACTTGGGTCGAAAGCTAATTCTGGGTTTTGTTCAGTGTCTATACCTACATCAAAAGGATTATCAGCGTTGTTTATACTATTTGCTGCTGGTGTAAAGTTTAATAAGTTTTTTATGCCTGCATAAACTTCCCAACTATTTGTAAATTTCTTTGTTGCCTGTATATTCTGAATACTGAACCAAGGCGAATTTGCTGCTCTTGTGTCTTTTTCTCCTAATAAAGGTAAACGCATTGGTCCGTATAAATTACCAGTATAATCTAAAGAGAAATTATTGTTAAACTTATAAGATATAGACCAAACTCCGCTAAAACTTTCGGTTAGTAATTGTCTTGTTTTAATATTGTTTTCAGTAATAGAAACGTCCATTAATGTTGCGCCAGCGTTTATCGATAGTCCATTTGTAAAAGTAATGTCTGTATTTATAGAAATTCCTTTAGAAACAGAGTGACCTTCTAAATTTGCGTAAATAATTTTATTAGGATCAGTTTCGTAATCTGGTAGAATTCTATTGTTAAAATAAGTGTAAAAAACACTACCGTCTAAAGTTATAAATGCATTTTCTGTATTAATTTTTTTTACGTAGTTAAGGTTTACATTCCAAGAAGTTTCAGGATCTAATTCACCATCAAATTCTACTTCTCTAGCGCCAGTTAATGCTGCATGATCTTCTGTAAAAACATTAGCAACTCTAAAACCATTACCAACACTTGCTCTAAAAATATTCGAGTTGTCTTTAGAGTTCCATTTATAATTTATTCTTGGCGATAAGATGCTTCCGTGTAAACTATTATAATCCCACCTTGCTCCCAAAAGCAGTTTATTTTGTGAGTTTAAAGCAATTTCATCTTGCATAAAAAAACCAGGTAAATGTGTTACAGAAGGCTTGTTTGTAATTCCGTCTTTTTCTAAAGTAGCAAACGTGTTATCTTCATAGAAAGTATATCTGTAGGCCAAACCTAAAAGTAAATCGTGTTTTTTTGCAATTTGTTTGTTGTATATAAATTGCCCAAAACCAATAAGTTGTTCTGCATTGTAAGAGTCTGTACCATAAAATGAATTTTGATAATGACCATTTGCACTAAATTGAAACGTAATGTTTTCTGAAGTTGGTAGTTGGTAAGTACCAAAAGTTTCCCATCTGTTTGTGTAAATACTTTCACCATATTTTACATTAGAACCTCTAAATTCACGTTCCCAATCCATTTCTCCACCCCATCTATCTTCATAAACGTACCTACCAGCAATGGTAAATACTTTATTACTCTTTCTTTCAATATTAACTTTATTAAAAACTGAAATTCTATTTTGAAGTGTTAAGTCCGTAAAACCATCGTTATTGTTGTCTATTCTATTCTGATAATTGAAATAATTCACACCCAATAAACCTTGTGTTTTTTCAGATACTTTGTAACGTAAACCAATATCTGCGTTTATTTCTCCCCAAGAACTACTAAAAACATCTGTAGATAAAGCAGGTGCGTTTGTAGGTTTTTTAGTAATTATATTTATAATTCCCCCAACAGCTTCTGATCCATACAATGTAGATGCTGGCCCTTTTACAACTTCTACTCTTTCTATTAAAGCTTGTGGAATACCTGTTAATCCATAAACAGTAGAAAGTCCACTAACAATTGGCATTCCATCAATTAAAACAAAAGTATAAGGTCCTTCTAAGCCGTTAATATGTATATCACCAGTATTACAAACGTTGCAATTCAATTGAGGTCTAACTCCGTTTACATTTTGCATCGATTCGAAAATAGAAGGAGTTGGATTTTTTTTGAAAAAACTCTTACTATACACTTCTACAGGAACAGGACTGTTAGATTTTGTAACGGGTCTTAAAGTTCCAGAAATTACAATTTCTTCTAGAGAATTATTTTCATCCAAATTAAAATTTTGGTTTATATTCTGATTTCCAAAAACTGTAATTTTAGCAGTTTTACGCTTGAAACCAACGCTACTAGCAACAATTATATAACTTCCGTTTTTAATGTTTTTCAATTCGAAAAAACCATTTTCGTTTGTAGAAGTTCCTAGTTTGGTGTTTTTAATATAAATATTTACAAATGGCAAAACTTCTCCTTTAGAAGTAACTTTTCCTTTAATAGTACTTGTTTGTCCTTGTGTTGATGCTATTCCTAATAATAAAAAGCAAATTAATCTTACGGCAATTTTCATTTGATTAAATATATTTTTCAACAAATATAATATTATTTTTAGACTTGTCTAAAAATATATTTTGATAAAAATAAAAAGTATATATTTGTAGTCTAAATAAGTGAAAATGTTTACCCTTTCTGAAGAAAATTATTTAAAGGCAATTTATCATCTAGAATTAGATACTAATAAAGGTATTAGTACAAATGCTATCGCAGAAAAATTAGCAACAAAAGCATCTTCTGTAACAGATATGATTAAAAAATTATCTGAAAAAAAAGTTGTTATTTACAAGAAATATAAAGGTGTAACTTTAACTGAATTAGGAAGAAAAACTGCTGCTAATGTTGTAAGAAAACACAGGCTTTGGGAAGTTTTTTTAGTACAGAAGTTAAATTTTTCTTGGGATGAAGTACATGATGTTGCAGAACAGTTGGAACATATAAAGTCGGCCAAATTAATTAATCAGTTAGATGTTTTTTTAGGTTTTCCTACACATGATCCTCATGGAGATCCAATACCAGATAAATTTGGAAATTTAAAAACAATTGAAAAGAATTTGCTTTCTACTTTAGCTAAAAATGAAAGCGGAATTTGTGTTGGTGTAGATGATTCCTCTTCAGAATTTTTACAATTTTTAGATAAAAAAGGCATTACTTTAGGAAAAAAAATAACCATTTTAGATAGAGAAGATTTTGACGATTCTTTATCTATATTAATAGACGATAAGAAATTATCTATTTCAAATAAGATTGCAAACAATTTATATATTAAAGCTCAGAATGAGCAAATAAAATAAGTAGATTTTTAATTATGAGCACATTTGATCAATTAGTTGAATTTGGAAAAGAACACCCAATTTTAGCGGCATTATATGCCTCTCTTTTTACTTGGGGTTTAACAGCTCTAGGAGCAGCATTGGTTTTCTTTTTTAAGAAATTAAACAGAGCTGTTTTAGACGGAATGTTAGGTTTTACGGGAGGTGTTATGGTTGCTGCAAGTTTTTGGAGTTTATTGGCGCCAGCAATAGAAAATAGTCCTGGAGAAGGTTTTATGAAAGTATTTCCTGCTGCAATTGGTTTTGCTTTAGGAGCTTTGTCGCTTTTTGGAATGGATAAAATTCTACCACATTTACATATCAATTTTAAAGAAAGTGAAGCTGAAGGAGTTAAAACAGAATGGCATAAAACTACATTATTAGTTTTAGCAATTACGTTGCATAATATTCCTGAAGGTTTAGCAGTTGGAGTTTTATTTGGTGCTGCATCTACTTTGGTTGGTGTAGAGCAAACAGAAATGATTATTGCAGCTATTTCTCTAGCAATTGGTATTGGAATTCAGAATTTCCCAGAAGGTTTTGCAGTTGCAATGCCATTAAGAAGACAAGGGGTAAGTAGATTAAAAAGTTTTTGGTACGGACAATTGTCTGCAGTTGTAGAACCTGTTGCTGCGGTTTTAGGAGCTTTAGCAGTTTCGTTTTTTGTACCAATTTTGCCTTATGCATTGGCCTTTGCTGCAGGAGCAATGATTTTTGTAGTTGTAGAAGAAGTAATACCAGAAACACAAAGAGATAAATACACAGATATTGCAACATTAGGTTTTATTGGTGGTTTTATTGTAATGATGTCTTTAGACGTTGGTTTAGGTTAAAATTAAATTTAGTTCAGTTGTATAAAAAATCTCGCTTTTGCGGGATTTTTCTTTTTTCTATTATCTTGTTTCTCTATTCAAAAAAAACTAATTTGCAATAAAAATATTTCTGTGCAACAACCATCTACTTTTCAGGTTTACAACGCTTCTGCAGGAAGTGGTAAAACATTTACTTTAGTAAAGCAATACATAAAAGTGCTATTAAGTACAGAAGATCTTTTTATGTTTCAAAAAGTATTGGCTATTACTTTTACAAACAAAGCTGCAGGTGAAATGAAAGAACGTGTTTTGTCTAGTTTAGAAGATTTTTCTGAAGGCAAAGAGAACGATTTATTAAAAATTATTCTAGCAGAAACCAATTTAGATAAAACGGTTGTTAAAGAACGAAGTAAGAAAATTCTAGATGCAATTTTACAGAACTATTCAGCTTTTTCTATTACTACAATAGATAGTTTTACGCACAAAATAATTAAAAGTTTTGCTTACGATTTAGGTTTGTCTTTAAATTTTGAAGTAGAAATGGATGCAATTTCTCTTTTAAATGAAGCTGTAGATGTTCTAATTTCTAAAATTGGTACAGATAAAAAATTAACCAATCTTTTAATAGATTATTCTTTAGATAAAACAGACGATGATAAATCTTGGGATATTTCTAAAGATTTAAATGATTTTGCTAGAGTTTTATTGAATGAAGATGATGTAAAACATTTTAGAAAATTAGCAGATAAAGAATTAGACGATTTTTTTGAGTTAAAAAACAAGCTTCAAAAAGCCAATAAGCAAATAGAGAAAGATTATAAAATCTTTGGCGAAGAGGTTTTAGGTTTTATAGAAAATAATGGAGTTTCAATTACAGATTTTGCTTATGCTGGTGAGTTTGTAAAACATTTTCAGAAGCTAACAAAATTAAGATTTCTTAAAAGTGAAGATCTAAAGTTTGATGGTAGATTAAATACCACAATAGAAGATTCTAAAAATCTTTTTGCAGGTAAAGCTTCTGCAGTAATAAAAGAAACAATAGAAGGTGTTTCTGAACAATTAAGAATGTATTATTACCAATCTAAAGATTTGTATAATAGTACTTTTTCTAATTATTTGTTAAATAAAATTACGTTAAAAAGCATTATTCCTTTAGCGGTTTTAAACAATATAAATTCAGAATTAAACACCATAAAAGAAGATAATAATATAAGATTAAATGCAGAGTTTAATCAGTTAATTTCAGATAATATAAAAGACCAACCTGCGCCTTTTATTTATGAAAGAATTGGGCAGCGTTTTCAGCATTATTTTATAGATGAAATGCAAGATACTTCTATGTTGCAATGGCAAAATTTAATACCTTTAATAGATAATGCTTTAGCGCAAGAAAACAGCAATTTGTTATTGGTTGGAGATGGAAAACAGGCAATTTACAGATGGCGTGGAGGTAAAGCAGAACAATTTATAGATTTAGGATCAAATGAAGAAAATCCGTTTCATATTCAGAAAAATATAAAGAATTTAGAAACCAATTTTAGAAGTTATTCTGAGGTAATTCAATTTAATAATTCTTTTTTTCAGCATACTTCTAAGTTTCTTCAAAATGAATCATACAAGAAATTATTTTTCGATGGAAATACACAATTAGAAAATGCTAAAAAAGGTGGTTTTGTGTCGTTATCTTTTTTAGGGAAAGAGGAAGAAAAAGAAGATGAGAAAGTTAAGTATCCGAAGAAAGTTTTAGAGAAAATAAATTTATTAAAAGAAGATTTTTATCTAAATGAAATTTGTGTTTTAACACGAACAAAAAAAGACGGAATTGCAGTTGCAGATTACCTATCGGAAAATGGTATTTCTATTATTTCGTCTGAAACATTATTACTTCAAAACAACTCGTTAATTAATTTTATTATTGATGTTTTGCATATTATTCAGAATGCAAATGATGAAGAAAGAAGATTTGAGTTTTTGTATTTCTTGTACGAACATTTAGAAGTAAAAATTGCAAAACATGAGTTTTTTAAAAAGCATATAAAGTCTTCTAATGCAATAATTTTTGAAGATTTAAAATCTTACGGAGTTACATTTAACTTTTCAATATTTCAGCAAGTGCCTTTTTATGAGAAAATTGAAGAGATTATTAGAGGTTTTAATCTAGTAGATTCTTCTAATGCTTATGTGCAATTTTTCTTAGATGTTGTTTTAGAGCAACAAAGAAAAGCTACAGATATTGGCGATTTTCTTGAGTTTTGGGATCTTAAAAAAGATAAATTAAGCATTGTAGCTTCAGAAAATGCAGATGCTGTGCAAGTAATGACGATTCACAAATCTAAAGGGTTAGAGTTTCCTGTGGTAATTTTTCCTTGTGATGTAGATATTTATAGGCAAATTAATCCTAAAATTTGGTTCGACGATTTACCTGAAGATTATAATTTTAAAGAACTTTTAATAGATTATAAGAAAGATTTAAGCTTAATAAATAACAGAGGTTTAGAAATTTACAATCAGCAAAGAGAAGAATTAGAATTAGATAATTTTAATCTGTTATATGTTTCTTTAACTAGAGCTGTAGAGCAGTTGCATGTAATTACAGATAGAAAAATTTCGGCAAAAGGTGCAGAAAATCTAAATCATTATTCTGGCGTTTTTATTAATTACTTAAAAGAGCAAAATTTGTGGCAAGAAGATGTTTTAGAATATAACTTCGGAAATATTTCTAGAACAAAAGAGAGGCAAAAAGAAGCTTCTTTAACAGAAATTCATCAGAAATTTATTTCTACACCTTGGCAAGAACATAATATTGTTTTGTTGGCAAGTGCTTCTAAATTATGGAATACAGAGCAAGGAAAAGCAATAGATTTTGGTAATTTGTTTCATGAAATTTTATCAAAAATTATTACAAATAAAAATATTGAAACCATTGTAAACCAGTATCATCAAAAAGGTTTAATAGATGATGTTCAGTTAAAAATAATAAAAAGCACAATTTATTCTATTGTAGAACATTCAGAATTAGCAACGTATTTTACAGATAAAGTTACTGTTTTTAATGAAAGAGAAATTGTAGATTATGATAACCAAGTTGTTATACCAGATAGATTGGTTTTTAATGAACAAAATGAAGTTGTAATTATAGATTATAAGACAGGAAATGCTTCAGACGATCATCATCAACAATTATTAAAATACGAAAGAGTTTTAAAATCTATGAATTTTAAAGTTGATAAAAAACTACTTATTTACATAAATGATAAAATTGATGTTGTTGAAGTATAATCAAAAAAAATAAACTTTGTAACTTTGTTTTTTTTAAATCTATAAAAAATGTACGGTAAAATTAAAGATACTTTAGAGAAAGAGATTCAAGAGATAAAAGATTCTGGTTTATATAAATCAGAAAGAATTATCACCTCTTCACAAGATGCAGTTATTAAAATTTCTACAGGAGAAGAAGTAGTTAATTTCTGTGCTAATAATTATTTAGGATTGTCAAATAATCCAGAAGTAATTCAAGCTGCAAAAGACACATTAGATAGTCATGGTTTTGGTATGTCTTCTGTTCGTTTTATTTGTGGTACACAAGATATACATAAAGAGTTAGAAAAAACTATAGCTGACTTTTATACAACTGAAGATACTATTTTATATGCAGCAGCTTTTGATGCAAATGGAGGTGTTTTCGAACCGTTATTAACCAAAGAAGATGCAATTATTTCAGATAGTTTAAATCATGCTTCTATTATAGATGGTGTTCGTTTGTGTAAAGCAGGCCGTTATCGTTATAATAATAATGATATGGCTTCTTTAGAAGAGCAGTTAATTGAAGCAAATAAACAAAATCACAGGTTTAAGATTATTGTAACAGATGGTGTTTTTTCTATGGATGGAATTGTAGCCAAGCTAGATGAAATTTGCGATTTAGCAGATAAGTACGATGCTATGGTTATGGTAGATGAGTGTCATGCAACAGGTTTTATTGGTAAAACTGGTCGTGGAACAGTAGAGTTAAAAAATGTAATGGATAGAGTAGATATTGTAACTGGTACTTTAGGTAAGGCTTTAGGAGGTGCAATGGGAGGTTATACTACTGGTAAAAAAGAAATTATAGAATTGTTACGTCAACGTTCTAGACCTTATTTGTTTTCTAACTCTTTAGCGCCAACAATTGTAGGTGCCTCTCTAAAGGTTTTCGATTTAATTTCTAATGATACTTCGCTGAGAGATAAATTAGAATGGAATACAAATTACTTTAGAACAGAAATGGAAAAAGCAGGTTTTGATTTGGTTGGTGCAGATGCAGCAATTGTACCTGTTATGCTATATGACGCAAAATTATCTCAAATTATGGCAAATAAGTTGCTAGAAAAGGGAATTTACGTTATTGGATTCTTCTTTCCTGTGGTTCCTAAAGAGAAAGCTAGAATAAGAGTGCAGTTATCTGCAGCACATACAAAAGAACATTTAGACAAAGCTATAACTGCTTTTATTGAAGTTGGTAAAGAATTGAAAGTTATTTAGAATAGTTAAAACTTGAAATTTCGCGAATATTTTGTAGATTTGTCTTTGTAAATACGTTTTAAGGGTTTACTTTTGCGTATTATAATAACGAACTTTTAATTTAAAAATTTGATAATGAAACGATTAAAAATAGCTGTGATAGCTTTATTTACACTAGCAACTGTTGCTACTGTAAATGCACAAGATGAAAACAATCCATGGGCTGTAGGTTTTGGATTAAACAATGTAGATTTCTACAATGGTGACGATTTTAGTGACCAAATTAAAGATTTATTAGGAAATGGAGATTGGAATGTTTTACCTTCTATTTCTAGAATTTCTGCAGATAAATATTTAGATAAAGGATTTACTTTACAATTAGCTGGTTCTTTAAACAAGATTGAAACTGTAACTTCTAAAAATGATTCAGATTTTCTTTATTGGGGATTAGATGCAATCGTAAAGTATGATTTAAATAACTTAGTAGGTGAGACTGCATGGTTTGATCCTTATGTATATTTAGGTGGAGGTTATACTTCAGTTGATTCAAGTGGTGAAGGTATGTTAAATGCTGGTTTAGGTTTTAATACTTGGTTTAATGATAACTTAGGTTTAAACTTTCAAACAGGAACTAAAAAAGGTTTTTCTGATAAAGTAAGAGCTCATTACCAAACTACTTTAGGTTTAGTAATTAAGTTTGGTGGAAAAGATACTGACGGAGACGGAGTATATGATAAAGATGATGCTTGTCCAGAAGTTGCTGGATTAAAAGAATTCAATGGTTGTCCTGATGCTGATGGTGATGGAATCAAAGATTCTGATGATGCTTGTCCTAATGTAGCAGGTTTAGCAGCTATGAATGGTTGTCCTGATGCTGATGGTGATGGTGTTGCTGATAAAGATGATATGTGTCCTTCTGAAAAAGGAACTAAAGCTAACAAAGGATGTCCTGATACTGATGGAGATGGTGTTGTTAACAAAAATGATAAATGTCCTACTCAAGCAGGACCAATGGCAAACGGTGGTTGTCCTTGGCCAGATACTGATGGTGATGGAGTTTTAGATAAAGATGATAAATGTGTTAGCGTTGCTGGACCAGCATCTAACAATGGTTGTCCTAAACCTGTAATTAATGTTGAAGATGAAACTAGTTTAAAAGAATTTGCTAAAGCAATTTTATTTAACGTTGGTAAATCTTCTTTTAAACCAGGAGTTACTGCTAAATTAAATGAAATGGTAAAAGTAATGAACAACAATCCTAATGCTACTTTCGTAATTGAAGGTCATACTGATAGTTCAGGATCTGCTCCATTAAACTTAAGAATCTCAGAAAAAAGAGCTATAGCTGTTAGAGATTATTTAGTAAAGCAAGGTGTAAGCACTACAAGATTAGAAGCAGTTGGTTACGGAGAAGGTGAGCCAGTTTCAACAAATAAAACAAGAGCTGGTAGAGCTCAAAACAGAAGAGTAATTGTTAAAGTAACTAACAAGAAATAATTCTTTTTTACATACTATATTAAAACCTCACCACTTGGTGAGGTTTTTTTGTTTTAACAACATTGTGTTTTTTTAAATAAAAAAAACTTTTTTAATTACAATCAAAAGAATTACCTTTGCACCCTGAAAATGAGATGATAAATCTCAAAAAATAAATAATAATTATAATTAGATACAGATGTCTACAACTACAGGAAAAGTTTCTCAAATTATTGGGCCAGTAATTGATGTTGAATTCAATACAGAAAATACTGAACTTCCTAAAATTTATGATTCGTTAGAAATTAAAAAAGCGGACGGTTCTATTTTAGTGTTAGAAGTACAACAGCATATTGGAGAAGATACAGTTAGAACCATTTCTATGGATGCTACAGATGGATTAAGTAGAGGAACAGAGGTTTTAGCTACAGGTAATCCTATTCAAATGCCAATTGGAAATGATATTTATGGTCGTTTATTTAACGTAACTGGTGATGCAATTGACGGTTTAGGAAACTTAAAAAAAGATGGTAAAGATGGTTTATCTATCCACCGTTCTGCACCTAAGTTTGAAGAACTATCTGTTTCAACAGAAGTTTTATTTACAGGAATTAAAGTAATTGATTTAATTGAGCCTTACGCAAAAGGAGGTAAAATTGGATTATTTGGTGGAGCTGGAGTAGGTAAAACTGTATTAATACAAGAATTAATTAACAACATTGCAAAAGGACATGGAGGTTTATCTGTTTTTGCAGGAGTTGGTGAAAGAACTCGTGAAGGAAACGATTTACTTCGTGAAATGTTAGAATCTGGAATTATAAAATACGGAGACGATTTTATGCATTCTATGGAAGAAGGAGGATGGGATTTATCTAAAGTTGATAAGCCAGGAATGAGAGATTCTAAAGCAACTTTTGTTTTTGGACAAATGAATGAACCACCTGGAGCACGTGCACGTGTTGCTTTATCTGGTTTAACTATTGCTGAATATTTTAGAGATGGAGCAGGAGATGGACAAGGGAAAGATGTTCTTTTCTTCGTAGATAATATTTTCCGTTTTACACAAGCTGGTTCAGAGGTTTCTGCTTTATTAGGTCGTATGCCTTCTGCAGTAGGTTACCAACCAACATTAGCTACGGAAATGGGGGCTATGCAAGAGCGTATTACATCTACTAAAAAAGGTTCTATTACATCCGTACAGGCAGTTTATGTACCTGCAGATGATTTAACAGATCCAGCACCAGCAACTACATTTGCGCATTTAGATGCTACAACTGTATTATCTCGTAAGATTGCAGAATTAGGTATTTATCCAGCAGTAGATCCTTTAGATTCTACTTCAAGAATTACAAGATATTATTGCTATTTTAGGTATGGAAGAATTATCTGAAGAGGATAAATTAGTAGTTCATAGAGCAAGAAGAGTACAACGTTTCTTGTCTCAACCATTCCATGTTGCTGAACAATTTACAGGTATACCTGGAGTTTTAGTAGATATTAAAGACACTATTAAAGGATTTAATATGATTATGGATGGTGAATTAGACAAATATCCTGAAGCTGCATTTAACTTAAGAGGGTCAATTCAAGATGCAATTGATGCTGGTGAGAAAATGTTAGCGGAAGCTTAATAATAGCTTTTAGCGTAACGCTGAAGCCTAAAGTAGAGAAATATGTATTTAGAAATTGTAACACCAGAAGCAATCTTATTTTCTTCGGAAGTTGATTTATTTTCAGCTCCTGGAATTGATGGAGAGTTTCAAATATTAGATAATCACGCTCCTATAGTTTCTATTCTAAAAGAAGGTGAAGTTAAAATTCATGTTCATAGTCAAGATCATTTAGTTTTAGATGATTTACATGGCAAATTAGAATCTAAAGTAGAAGATGATAGAGTTTTAGTTTTAAAAATAAACTCTGGAACTTTAGAATTGAATGATAATAAAGCGATTATTTTAGCAGATTAATTGTTAAAATATTTTAAATAATAAAACCTCAAAACAGAAATGTTTTGAGGTTTTTTGTTTTCTTAGAGACACTAATTTTAATTGATTTTAGTGTTTAGCAATTCTCCCCTTTGTAAATTAATTACTACTTCAAAAATCTTCATTTTCTAATAAAGTATAGCAAGTCTTTACCTTTAAATTATTACAGGAAAAACACCCTAATTTATTTTTGGTATTTTAATTAACCTATTGTTTTATAGGTGTTTGTTAATTAATATTGATTGTTTTATATATGAAAAAATAAAAATTTGTACTTTGTTGCTTATTAACTTAACCAACATCAAAATGAAAATTTTTAATCAAATTTCTACTTTATTTATTTTTTCCATTTTATTATTTAGTAGTTGTAAGACAGAAAGTAAATCCGAAGAAGAGCATAAAAGTTCTAATTTAGTTTCTAAAGAACACAAAATAGATGATTCCAGGCCAGACAATGCTATTACTTATAAGGAAATGGCTAGTATGTTTCATCAATACGATATAGGACAGAAACCAATTTTAGATGCTTATAGGAAAGACTTTAGTGGAGATAAAGAAGATGTAGCCAGTATTTCTCATTTCTATGAAATAAAGCAGTTAAAACAGTATATAGCATATTTAGAAAGATTGTCTAAAGAAAAAGATATTGAGTTAACAGGAATTAGAATTTTTTCAGCTGCTTATCCTAAAGATTACAAACCAGAAAAAGGTATTAATGGTAGACATTCATTAATTCTTATGCCAACTGCAAATATAAAAGGTAAAAACGTAGCTTATGAACCTCTTTATTCTAAAAAAGGAAATCCAATTCCGTTTACAGAGTTTTTAGATAAATTTAGTAGTAAAGAAACAAAACAAGTAATGAGAGCGTCATTTTTATCATTTCTAACACAACAAGATGATAATGATGATGATTTATTAAGTTCAGGTGCAAATAGAGCAAAAGTATATCCCCCAGAATAGTTAAATGGATTTAAGTAATTTAAGTTATATATTAGAAATCTTAACAGGTATAGTTGCTCTTGTTTTGTACAAGAAGTATGCTATACCTTTCTATAAGTTTTTTTTAGGTTATCTTTTAGTTGTTATAGTTGTGGAGTCTTTAGGTGTATTATTTAGAATATACCAAGTTCCTGCAACGCAAGTATATAATATTTATACTTTTTTTGAATACAATTTAATAGCCTTAATTTATTATAACTTAACTAAAGAAACAGTTTCTCATAAATGGATTAAATCTTTAATGATATTCTTTAATATTGTCTATTTTATTAGTTTTATTTTTATAAACCTTCAAGATTATACAGTTTTAATAGGAGCAATTATAGTTAGTCTGTTTATGATTTTTTATTTAAAAGAATTATTAAAATCCGATAAAATTATTACCTTTCAAAAAGATTTGTCTTTTTGGATTACTATAGCGTTTTTATTATACTATTTATCTACAATACCATTTTATACTGTTTTGTATGTAATATCACTAGAATCTAAAACAGGAAAAGAAATATTATTTACTGTACAAAACTTAATAATAATTTTAACTCAACTTTGTTTTATTAGCGGATTAATATGGAGTACAAAGCAGAAGAATTAGTAGTTTTAATATCAACATTAATTATAGGGTTAATTACTGTTGCGTTAATTGTACTTTTTATAGTATTTCAAAAAAGAAAAAATTTATTACTTACAGATAGAGAAGAAGCTAAAAAACGTTTTGAAAGAGAAATAGCAGAAACTCAAATAGAAATTAGAGAAGAAACTCTAAGGAACATAAGTTGGGAATTGCATGATAATATTGGTCAATTATTAACTTTGGCTAAAATTCAATTGCAAAATGCTACAGTAGATAATCTCAATGAGGTATCAATAACTATAACAAAAGGTTTAAATGAAGTTAGAGCTTTATCTAAGCTAATAAACCCTGAAGCTATTAAAAATATTAATCTAAAAGATGCTATTCAATTAGAAATAGATAGATTTAATAGGTTAAATTTTATAAAATCTTCTTTAGTAATTTCTGGTGAAGAAAAAATAATAGACAAAAAATCTAGCATTATTATCTTTAGAATTTTACAAGAATTTTTTTCAAACACAATTAAACATTCAAAAGCTGCAAATTTAAATGTAATTCTTAATTTTAAAGATGAAGATTTAGAAATAATAGCAAAAGATGATGGTGTAGGTTTTTCATCGACAAATAATAAATCTAATGGAATTGGTTTAGAAAATATTAAAAATAGAGCTAAATTAATTGGAGCTACTGCTATCTTTACTTCCGAAGTAAACAAAGGAACATCTTTAAATATAGTATATAAATTATGATAAAATATTCAGTAGTTATTGTAGATGATCATACATTGCTTTCTCAAGCTATTGCAACAATGGTAAATACTTTTGATAAGTTTAAAGTTTTATATACTTGTAAAAACGGTAAAGAGTTAATAGATAAATTTTCAACATCGGCAAAGTTTATACCAGATGTAGTTTTAATGGATATTAATATGCCAATTATGAACGGAATTGAAACTACAGAATGGATAACCGAGAATCATAAAAATGTTAATGTTATGGCGCTTTCTGTAGAAGATGAAGATACTACTATCTTAAAAATGCTAAAAGTTGGTGCTTCTGGTTATTTGTTAAAAGATACAGAAAAAACAGTGCTAGAAAAAGCACTAACAGAAATTGTAGAAAATGGCTTTTATCATACAAAAAATGTAACTAATTTATTAATGAAATCTATTTCTGGTCATGGAATTGAAGAAGTTCATTTAAAAGAAAGAGAAATTACATTTATGAAACATGCATGTTCTGAATTAACATACAAAGAAATTGCAGACATTATGTGTTTAAGTCCAAAAACTATAGATGGTTACAGAGATGTTTTGTTTACAAAATTGAATGTAAAAAATAGAGTTGGTTTAGTTATGTATGCTATAAAAAATAAGATTTATACTCCATAAAAATATCGTAAATTTGCAGCATGGAAGAAACAAACAGACAACGTAAAATTGCAGGAGTTTTACAAAAAGATTTGGTAGATGTGTTGCAGAAAGCCGCACAAGATGGTATGAAGGGAGTAATTATCTCTGTTTCTAAAGTACATGTTACTTCAGATTTAGGAGTTGCAAAAGTATATTTAAGCATTTTTCCTTCAGAAAAAAGAGAAGAAATGGTTAAAGGAATTCAATCGAATACGCCTTTAATTCGTCATGAAATGGCAAAAAGAACTCGTAACCAATTAAGAAGAATGCCAGAATTATTATTTTTTGGTGATGATACTTTAGACTATATAGAAGGTATAGATAAGTCTTTAAAAGGGAATGATGAAAACCCTATAAAAAACCCAGACGTTTTACCAAAACGTCTTAAGAAATAAACTTATACTCTATTTGAGTTTTCCTTACTACATAGCTAAAAGATATTTATTTTCTAAAACTAGCAATAATGCTATTAACATAATAACACTTATTGCTTCTTTTGGTGTAATAGTAGGTTCTTTAGCTTTATTTATAATTTTATCTGGTTTCTCTGGCTTAAAAACATTTAGCTATAGCCTATTAGATGTTTCAGATCCTGATATAGAAATTACTTCAACCAAAGGAAAATCTTTTTTTATTACTGAAGATTTACAAAGTAAATTAACTTCTAACGCTTCTATTAAGGAAACTACTAAGATTATAGAAGAACGAGTTTTCTTAGAATATAATGAGAAAACTGAAATAGCTTTTATAAAAGGAGTTGAAGATAATTATACAAATATTTCTAAAATAGATTCCTCTTTAAGCCAAGGAAGTTGGTTGCAAGAAGAATATAATAATACTGCTGTTATTGGTAGAGGAATTTCTAATAAATTGTCTTTAGGAGTATTAAATTACGGAGTTCCTTTAAAAATAATGATTCCTAAACCAGGGAAAGGTTTTATAGATCCAAGAAATCCTTTTTATAAAATAGAAACTCAAATTGTTGGTATTTATTTAGGAACAGAAGAATTTGAAGGTAAATATGTTTTTACATCTATAGAAGAGGCTAGAGGTTTATTGCGTTATAAAAAAAATCAAGTATCGGCTATAGAATTAAGAGTAAATAATGCCGAAGATTCTGATGATGTTGCAAAAGATTTAAGAAATATTTTAGGACCTGAATTTAAAGTTCAAACCAAAGAACAGTTAAACGAAGTTTACTATAAAGTAATAAATACAGAGAATTTTGTCTCTTATTTAATATTTACTTTAATTGTTATAATAGCCTTGTTTAATGTTATTGGAGCTATAATTATGATGATTATTGATAAAAAGCAGAACTTAAAAACTCTTTTTAGTTTAGGTGCTACTATTAAAGAAATAAAGAAAATATTTATTCTTCAAGGTTTCTTACTAACGTTCTTTGGAATGTTTGTTGGTTTGGTTTTAGGAATAATTTTAGTCTTTCTTCAAAAGAAATTTGAGCTATTTATGATTGTACCAAACCTAGCTTACCCAGTAGAATTTAAATTTATGAATTTACTAATTGTATTCTGTACAATTACTGTTTTAGGTTTTATTGCTGCTAAAATAGCTAGTAGTAGAATTTCAGCAGATTTTATAGAAAAGTAGCATTAT
>CAXBIR010000026.1:0-32798 GCA_963975825.1 uncultured Polaribacter sp. | reverse complement strand
TTTTTAGGACTAATGTCTTTATTAGCCTCTGGGCGATAATTTTTACTTTCCGGATTAAGAATATATTCGAGTTGATATTCAATCATTTTTTCAAAAGGAACTAAGAAGTTTGTAGTTTCACATTGTTCTATATTACCTTTTTTAAGTAAATTTAAGACAGTATAAACAGATTCTATTGTACTAAGGCAAAGAGATTCTGGTTGTTGTTTAATAATAAATTTCGACTTTATTTTATTATCAAAACTAACTCTTTTAAGTTTTTGCAAGTTCTTACTTAATTTAAGCATTTTACGCGCACAAGGCCATGTACCATCTAGTATAAATACATTTGAGTTTTTTCCTAAAAAGGAATTTAATTCAGAGCTTTTACTTGTAGATAAGTTAAAATTATCTTTTCCCGGATAAAGTAAGAAAGAATTACTGTTTTCTTCAGTAAGTATTTTATGCACTTTATTATTATTTGTAAAATCTACACCAACTATAATTTCTGAATTTTTAAGCAGAAGATTAGTCATATGTCCCGTTCCGTTTTTTTCTTTTTTATATTCTTTTGGGTGCATTAGAATAATAAAGCGGGTGTTTGTGTTAAAAGGATTAATGTATTTACAAATACAAGTGCTTGATGGCCTCATACATTTGTAACAACTATTTCTTGTATTTGCTATTTCTTCCTGCAAGATAAATATCTTTAGTTTTTTTAATTAACGCTATAGGTTTTGTGTATACTTTATTAGGTATTTAAATACTTAGTTTAAAATATAAAAAGCCTATAAATATTTGGTAAGTCAGCAAAAATAAAGCAATTAATTTTGTAAGCTGTTAATTAACTTTTTATTCTATCTTTTTTAAAGTTGAAATACCTTTTTAATCAAAATTTTTTACGTTTAATAAAAGCATTTCTTCTTGTTATATTTTGCCAGATAATATATTTCTTTTGGTCTGATTATCTGTTCTTTTAATTTTTTGCAATGCAACATCCAACGGATTCATAATATCCATTAAATCTTTTCTTTTTACATGCGTGTATATCATTGTTGTTTCTGGTCTAGAATGGCCAAGTAAAGACTGTATGTATCTTATATCTACACCGTTTTCTAATAAATGTGTAGCGTAACTATGTCTTAAAGTATGTGGTGTTACTGTTTTCTTTATGTTTGCTTTAAAGCAACTTTTTTTTAAAAACTGACGTACACTTTCAGCGCTATATTTACCTTTATTTAAACCTTCAACAAAATAATTTTCTGGTTTATAAGAGTAATAATAATTGGTTAAAAGCGGAATAAAACTATCTGCTAAACTAACATATCTATCTTTTCGCCCTTTACCATTTCTTACAATAAGTTGTTTTCTTTCTACATTAAAATCTGTTAATTTTAAATTTATTAATTCGCTTATTCTTAAACCACAAGAGTAAATAATAGCTATTATAGCCCTGTGTTTAATATTTTGAGTGGCGCTAATAATACTTAAAACCTCTTCTTGTGATAAAACACTAGGTAGTTTTCTAGATTTCTTTGGGCGTTCTAATTCTAAATTGTTAATTTTTGTGTTTGGGTAAAACTGAATAAAAATTTTTAAAGCGCTAATAAACTGTCTTTGCGAGCTAACAGAGTAATTTCGTTCTATAAAAACTTTTTCAATAAATAACTCTACATCTCTATTTGTAAGTTCTTTTAAAGGTGTTTTTGTATGGAAATTAATAAAATCTGCAACAAAAAAAGTGTAGGTTTGCATTGTACTTTTACTGTATCTTTTCCCTTTTAAGTAGGAGTAAAAAGAGTTTAGTAATTTCTTTTGAAGCTCTGTAAGGTTTCTTTTAAAAACTTCTTTTTTAGAGATTTTGCTACAATTAACAGAAGTTAAATTTTTAAAAGTTTCTATAATAATTTCTAAATTTTCTTCAGAATCTAAAACACACCAAGATTTTAGAGATTTGCTCCATTTTGCACCATCAATTTTTCTTATTAAATTTATTAAATCATTATTGTAAATAAAACTAACAAGTAAATAGTCTTTTTTCTGTAGAACTTTTTGTTCTATAAATATTTCGGGATAATTTTTCAATTCTTTTTTTCTAGCACTTAAATATAGTTAAAATTAATTTGATTGCATTCTTTTGTAAAATGTAAATGATAGATTACTAATAGATTGTGAGAATTTAAATAGACACCTTCGCTCGTTAATTATTTCTTAATAGAGTTAAAATAATAAGCATTTAAAGCATTTTTAGAATAAATACTAATGTATTTTTGCAACGAGATTAAATTTAAATATGTCAACAAAAAAAAATACAATAAAAAAGCACCGTTTTTTAAGAAGAATTTTACGTGTCTTTTTAGGCTTTTTTATCTTTTTTGTATTGCTTGTTTTATTTGTTAGAAGTCCTTGGGGACAAAGCATTATTGTAAATAAAGCAGTTAATTATGTAGCTAATAAAACCAACACAAAAGTAACGGTAGAAAAACTGTTTATTACTTTTAATGGAGCTGTACAAATAGAAGGTCTTTTTTTAGAGGATAAAAAAGGAGACACTTTGGTATATTCTAAATCTTTAGAAGCTAATATTCCACTTTGGGCAACAATAACCGGAAAATCTGTTGGAGTAGATAATTTAGAATGGAAAGGTTTAAGAGCTAATATTAACAGAAAAGATACAGTTTCTGGGTACAATTTTCAGTTTTTAATAGATGCGTTTGTTGCAGAAAATACCACGGAAGTAGTAAAAGATACCACAGCAAAACCATTAGATATTATTATAGGAAGCATCAATTTAAAAGATATTAATGTAGATTTTAATGATGCCGTTTTAGGTATAGAAAGCAAATTTAACATAGGCTCTTTAGAAACAGAAATGAAATCTTTAGATCTTGAAAAAATGATTTTTAAGTCAAAAGATATTTTACTTTTAAATTCTGAAATTAAATTTATTCAAAAACCTGTAACCGTAATTTTACTAGAAACAGAAGTTATTTTACCAACATTTTCTGCAGAAGAAATGAGTATAATAAACACAAAAGTATTTTACAATTCTAAGGTTGATAATATTCTTGCAGACGCAACTATTAAAGACTTTTATACGGAAATTCCTGAATTAGATTTAGCAAACAAAGTTTTTCATTTAAATACCATTCAACTTAAAAACTCTGAAGTTTTAGTTGAAATGAAAAATGATATAAAAGCTACTAAAAAGGCTACAAGTTCTACAACTTTAAATTGGCCAGAACTTGTTTTAGAATTAGACAAGTTAAATTTAGAGAATAACAAAATTAAGTATACTGTTAATAATGCAAAATCTTTAAAGAACACATTTAATCCAGATGCTATTTCGTTAGATAACTTATCTGTAAAAGCGTCTAATATTTCTCTTAAAAATAAGAAGGCAAGTTTAGATTTACAGAATTTTAATTTTAAAGAAAAATCTGGAATCAATTTAAACACTTTTAATTTTAAAACTACAATTACAGATAAAAAATTAGAAGTTTCAGATTTAAATTTACAGATTAATAAAAATAAAATTAGTGGTTCTGTATATGCAAATTATCAATCGCTTACCAAATTAATTGCTTCACCAGAAAAAACAAATGTTCAATTAAATATACCTTCAATTCAAATTTGGTTAGAAGAGGTTTTTAGGTTTCAACCAAGTTTAAGAGAAAATGAATATTTAAGAAAACTTAGTACAAAAGAACTTACAGGAACTCTAAGTGTAAAAGGAACTTTGGCTGATTTAAAATTTGCTAAAACCAAATTAAATTGGGGAACAGCTACTGCATTTTCTATAAACGGATCTATAAAAAATGTTATAAATCCTGATAAACTAGAAGTAAATTTACCTGCTTTTAATGCAAAAACAAAACGTAAAGATCTTTTACAAATTGTAGATGAAAAACAATTAAACATAAAATTACCGGAAGAAATTTTAATATCAGGAAATGTAAACGGTGGATTAAAAAACGGTTCTGTAGATGCAGAAATAAATACAAGTCAAGGAATTGCAACTGTAAAAGGAAGTTATAAAAATAACAATAAATTAAGCTATGAAGTTGCTTTAGATATAGAAAAATACAAAGTTGGCGAGTTGCTTAAGAATCCTAATTTTGGCGAATTAAGTTTAACTTTAAATTCTGAGGGAACTGGAGAAAATATTAACAATTTAGATGCTACTTTAGAAACCAATATTTCTAAATTTCAATTAGAAAACTACACAATTTCAGACTTAAATTTAAAAGGAACTGTAAAAGATGGTAATGGTAATATTACATCTAAATATAAAGATGAAAACTTGAATTTAGATTTAAATGCAGCTATAAATTTAGATTCTATTGCTACAGAAGCAAATGTTAATTTAAATATTATTGGTGCAGATTTACAAGCCTTGGGTCTTCTAAATAGAAATGTAAAAACAGGAATGGAAGTTGCTTTAGATTTTAAAGGAAATTCAGAGAGTTTTAAAGTTTCTTCAAATATTAAAAATGGCGTTGTAGTTTATGATAATAAAACTTATTTAGTTGGTGCAATAAATGCTAAAGCATATGTAGATAAAGACACAACAGCTGTTTCTATAAAAAATAAAATGTTAGCTCTTAATTTAGAATCTAACACAGATCCAGAAACGTTTAGTAAGGCAATTCAACGTCATGTTTTTAGCTATTTTTATAGAGATGAAATTTTATCAGACACTATAGAAAATCCTGTTAATTTACAATTAAAGGCAAAAATTTCTCAAACTTCACTAATAAAAGATGTTTTTTTAGTAAACATTAAAGACATAGATACTATAAATGTAGCTGTAGATTTTAAAGAAAATAAAAGAATTTTAAAGGCAAACATAACAGCGCCTCACATAAATTATAGTGGTAACAAATTAGATAGTTTGTCTTTTTCTATGAATACAGACAAAGAAAACTTCAACTTTAATTTAGGATTTAAAAACATAAACGCTGGCCCAATTGATGTTCCTCGAACTATTATTACGGGAAATCAGACAAATAATGAATTATCACTTAATTTTTTAGGTTTTCATAAAGGTGAAAAACTAATGAATGTAAATACTAAGATTACAGGAAATAGAGAACGATTAAAGTTTTCTGTAAATAGAGATAGTTTAATTTTAAATAGAGGAAAATGGCTAATTCCTGAAGATAACGAAGTTATTTTATCAGAAAACTTACTGTCCTTCAAAAATTTTAAAATTAGTAAAAATAACCAATCTATTGAGATTACAGATCAACTAAAAAATGTAGCCAAAAGCCACATTGCTTTGGTATATAATAACTTTCAAATAAGCGAAGTTTTTAATTATTTAAACCCAGAAAATGAATTAACCAAAGGAATTTTAAATGGAGATTTTATTTTAGAAGAACCGCTAATAAATACAGGAGTTATTGCAGATGTTAGTGTAAGTAATTTTGAGTTTTTAAAAACAAACTTTGGAAAACTAAATATTGATGCCAAATCTTTAGGGAACAATAAATACGATTTTAATGCAAAATTAAGAGAAGGAGAAGTTAGTTTAGATTTAAAAGGAGACTATTTTGTAAACAATAATGAAGCCAATTTAGACCTAGATTTGGTAATTAACGAATTTAAAATGCAAGCTTTAAAAACCCTCTCTTTGGGAGAAGTTAAAGAAGCTAGTGGAAGTTTTTCTGGAGATTTTAAAGTTACGGGTAAAATATCAGAGCCAAAATATAATGGTTCTTTAAATTTTAAAGATGCAATGTTTAATGTGTCTAAACTAAACACTAATTTTACTTTAAGTAACGAAACTTTAAAGGTAGATAATAGTGGTTTTTCTATGAGTAATTTTACTGTTTTAGATGCAAAGAAAAATGCTTTGGTACTTTCAGGAAAAGTAACAACAGAGAGTTTTATAAATCCTAAATTCGATTTAAAACTAAAAGCAAATAATTTTAGAATCTTAAATGCAAAAAAAGAAGACAACGAAACCTTATTTGGTAAAGTTACTTTTAATGCAAATGCAACGTTAACAGGAGATTTGCAAATACCAAAATTGAACGCAAAATTAACTCTAGGTAAAGATACAGATGTAACTTATGTAATGCCTTCTGCGTATGCAAATGTAGAAGAAAGAGACGGTGTTGTTGTGTTTGTAAATAGAAAAAATCCTGATGCAATCTTAACGCAAACAGAAGAACAAACTGCCATAATTAGTGGTTTCGATATTCTATCGGAATTAAAAATAAACAAAGAAGCTAGTGTAACTATTATAATAGATGAAAATACTGGCGACAATTTTAAGGTTTCTGGAGATGGAGATTTTGTTTTTAGAATGGTGCCTAATGGAAGAATCTCTTTAACTGGTGCTTATGTAGTTTCTGGCGGACATTATGAGTTAACTCTTTACAATTTAGTAAATAGAAAATTTTTGTTAGCACCTGGAGGAAGAATTTCTTGGTCTGGCGATCCTTTTGATGCAAAATTAGACGTTAGTGCAATTTACAACCTAGAAACTTCAGCATCTCCATTAATGGCTGCTCAGGTTTCAGATGAAGATTCTTCTGTAAAAAATAAGTACAAACAGGTTTTACCTTTTCAGGTATATTTAAATATTGATGGCGAATTATTGCAACCAAAAATTTCTTTTAATCTAGACATGGCAGAAGAGGAACAAGGTGCAATTGGTGGACAAGTGTATGGTAGAGTTCAGCAAATTAAACAACAAGAAGAAGAGTTAAATAAACAAGTTTTTTCTTTATTGGTTTTAAATAGATTTTATCCAGATGCAGGGACCGATGGTAGTTTTGGTGGTTTTGCATCTATTGCAAGAAACAATTTAAACGACGCAGTTTCTAGTCAGTTAAATACTTTTTCAGATAAAATTTTAGGAAAATCTGGTATAGAATTAGATTTTGGTTTAAATAGTTTTACAGATTACCAAGGAGACGCACCAACAGACAGAACACAGCTTGATATTGCAGCTCAGAAAAAACTTTTTAATGAAAGATTAACGGTAAGAGTTGGTAGCGAAGTAGACATACAAGGAAGCAGTACAACAGGAGAAGAAACTCCGTTAATTGGTAATGTAAGTTTAGAATACAAGATAACAGAAGATGGTAGATACCGTTTAAAAGGGTTTAGAAAAAGTGAGTTTGAAAACGTTATTGATGGACAAACTATAGTTAGTGGAATAGGATTAATCTTTACCAAAGAATTTAACGAGTTTAAAGAACTTTGGAACTCTCTTTTACGCTCTGAAAAAAATAAAGTAGAAGAGAATAAAAAGAAAGAATCTATCAAAAATATAAAAGAGAAAACAAATTAAATTTTGAAGAAAAATATAAATTACATATTCGTTTTGGCCATTTTTTGCGCTTTTTTATACTCTTGTAGTATACAAAAATACATACCAGAAGATGAGCGTTTGTATACAGGTGCTAAAATTGAAATGGAGATAGATTCTAGTGTAAAGAAAACAACACTATTAAAAGAAGATTTAGCTACTGTTGTTAGACCAGCACCTAATTCTAAATTTTTAGGAAGTTATTTAGGTTTGTATTATTACTATAAAAATCAAAAAGAGAACCCTAGTTTTATTAATAAGTGGTTGTACAAAAAGTTTGGAGAAAAACCAGTGTACCAATCTGATGTAAATAAAGTAGAGGTAGAAGAAATTTTAAGAAACAGACTAGAAAATTATGGGTTTTTCTACAGTAGAACAACTTCTTTTTTTAATGAGAAAAATAAGAAAGCAAACGTAGTTTACAGTTTAAAAGTTCCTGCACCTTACAAGATGGCCAGTTACCAAGTAGACAGTATGGTAAAACCAATTTACACCGCAATAAAAGAACTAACAGAAAAGAATCCTTTTCCAGAAAATATGCGTTTCGATTTAGGAAATCTAAAACTAGAACGCCAAAGGTTAGATGCAGCATTAAAACAAAAAGGATTTTATAATTTTAACCCTAGTTTTTTAATTTTTGAAGCAGATACCAATCAATATAAAAATAAAAGATTCGATTTGTTTTTAAAAATGAAAGCAAAAGTACCAAGGTCTGCAACGGTACCCTATCAAATTAAAAAGATAAATATTTATCCAGATTTCGATTTAAAAGATTCAATAAAAGCAAAAGAAAATAGATATAAAAACAAAAGTTATTATCAAGATTCTATTTTCTTTAAACCAGAATATTTAAACGATTTTATTACCATTAAAGAAGGAGAATTTTACAACCCTTTAACCTCTAAAAATACGGCAAGACGCTTGTCTTCTATTGGTGCCTATAAATTTGTAAATATTCAATATAAAGAATTAGATTCTTTAGAAACAGATAGTTTGGGTGTTTTAGAAGCCAATATATTTTTATCTCCTTTAACCAAAAGAGCTATTCGTGCAGAATTACAAGCAGTAACAAAATCTAATAATTTTGCAGGACCAGAATTGGCGTTAACCTACAGTAATAGAAATGTATTTAAAGGAGGAGAAACCTTAAATATAAGTACAAATATTGGTTACGAAACACAAATATCTAGCGGAGAAAACTCAGGTTTAAGTAGTTTAGAGTTAGGTTTAAAAACAGAGTTGATTTTTCCAAGAGTAATTGCACCTTTTTCTTTTGATGAAGATTTCTTTGAATATTCTATACCAAAAACAAAAACAAGTTTAGGTATAACATATTTAAATAGAAGCAAACTATATACACTTTTATCTGGAAGTGCAAATTTTGGGTATGTTTGGAATGCCAATAAATACATTACTTACGAGTTAAACCCCATTTCTGTTAATTACACAAGACTTTCTAACACAACCGAAGAATTTCAACAAATATTAGACGAAAATTCTTTTTTAGAGAAAAGTTTTGAGCAACAATTTATAAGCGGACTTACTTTTTCTTTTACATATAATGAAATGTTGAATAATACAAAAAAACATCAATTTTATATAAATTCTACTTTAGATGTGGCAGGAAATTCTATAAGTTTATTAGCTAAAGAAAAAGAAGCAGGAGAGCCAAAAGAGTTTTTAGGATTGCAGTATGCACAATATGCAAAAGCAGATTTTGATGCCAGATATCATTTTAATTTTGGTAAAAATAATTCGCAAACAATTGCAACAAGATTATTTGCAGGTTATGGCTATGCATATGGAAATTCAGATGTTGTTCCGTTTGTAAAACAATATTATGCTGGTGGGCCTTACAGCGTTAGAGCATTTAATATACGTTCTTTAGGACCAGGAACTTACAATGAAGATACAGCAACAACACAAACTAGTAGTTCTGGTAACTTTTTTGATAAAACAGGAAATATTCGTTTAGAAGCAAATTTAGAATATCGTTTTCCTCTTGTTTCTTTTTTAAAAGGAGCTGTTTTTGTAGATGCTGGTAATGTTTGGAATTCAGAAGCTAACCCCGATTTTGGATCTGAAGGAAAAGATAAATTTACTTCTAATTTTATAAATGAATTAGGAATGGGGGCAGGTTTTGGTTTACGTGTAGATGTACAAGGTTTTGTAATTCGTTTCGATTTGGCGGCACCTTTTCATGATCCATCTTTAGAAGAAGATAGTCGTTGGGATTTTAGAATTGATGAACCTGTTTTTAATTTTGCAATTGGGTATTCTTTTTAGAAGAAACTAAAAACCATTTACAATTTTTTCTAAGGCAACTTCATCTAATATTTTTATATCTTTTCCCTTAAAATCTATTATTTTTTTCTTTTTAAACTCAGATAATAATCTAATTGCAGATTCTGTGGCAGTACCAATAATATTTGCAATATCTTCTCTAGAAAGTTGCACATCTATATTACCACTACTATCTGTTTTAAATTCTGAATGTAAGTGTATAAGGGTTTCTGCTAAACGTTGCTTTACCGTTTTTTGAGCCATATCTACAATTAAATTGTCGGCACTTTTTAAAGAATTAGCCATGTCTTTTAAAACACTCATTGTAAAAGCATTGTTTTTCTCTAAATCTCTAATAATTTCTTCTTTTGGTATAAAACAAATTTCCATATCATTTAAAGCAACTGCTTTTAGGTTAGAAACTTCATCAGAAATTAAACTTCTTTCCCCAATTAAATTCCCTTTTTGTACAAGACTTATAATTTGGTTTCTTCCATTTTCACTCATCTTAGAAACTTTACAAACACCATCTTTAATACAGAAAACACCATTAATATGTTCTCCTTCGCTAAAAAGAATTTCTCCTTTTTTTATGGTTTTAGAAGTTTTACAAGCAGACATTCTTAACAGTTCTTCTTTAGAAAGATGTTTTAAAGAATTAAACTGACGAACAATACATTGTTCACATTTGCTCATGGTAAAATAGGTTTAGTATCTCAAAAATACTAAAAAGCTGACATATATCATATTTTAAAACAAACTCTTATTAGAAATTTGCAGTAGGCAAAAGAGTAAATATGAAATCTACACAATGTTATCACTGTGGCGATTCTTGTGACGATAGTTTAATTACGTTTGATGAAAAACATTTCTGTTGTAATGGTTGTAAAACTGTTTATGAAATTTTTTCAGAGAACGATTTAACTTGTTATTACAATTTTCAAGACAATCCAGGAGCAATTCCAACAGAAATTCAAGGAAAATATGATTTCTTGGATAACACAGATATTACAGAAAAATTATTAGATTTTTCTGATGCAAATACACAAATAGCAACACTTTACATACCTCATATTCATTGTAGTTCTTGTATTTGGGTTTTAGAAAATTTGCATAAATTAAATGCTAATGTTTCTTCTTCTCAGGTAGATTTTCCGAAGAAAAAAGTTAGAATTACCTACAATTCAGATAAAACTTCTTTAAAAGAAATTGTACTACTTCTAAGTGCCATTGGTTACGAACCATATATTAGTTTAGAAGATTATGAAGCAGGAAAAAAAGCAGTAGATAGAAGCTTAATCTATAAATTAGGAATTGCTGGTTTTGCTTTTGGTAATGTAATGTTTCTTTCGTTTCCAGAGTATTTTGAAGTAGATGGTTTTTGGATAGAGAAATATAAAAATATCTTTAGATGGTTAATGTTTTTCTTTTCACTTCCTGTAGTTTTTTATGCGGGTAAAGATTATTTTATTTCAGCATTTAAAGGTTTGCGTTCTAAAATTTTAAATATAGATGTGCCAATTGCTTTAGGAATTTCTGTTTTATTTATTAGAAGTTCTGTAGAAATTATTTTCGATTTAGGAACCGGTTTTTTCGATAGTCTAACTGGTTTGGTCTTCTTTCTTTTATTAGGAAAGTTTTTTCAGCAAAAAACATATAATTTTTTGTCTTTTGAAAGAGATTATAAATCGTATTTCCCAATTGCAGTAACCAGAATTTCATCCGAAGGAAAAGAAGAAAATGTACAGATTTATGATATTGAAAAAGGCGATAGACTATTAATTAGAAATCAAGAATTAATTCCTGTAGATGGAATTTTAATTAACGGAAATGCAGAGATAGATTATAGTTTTGTTACCGGTGAAGCTGCACCGGTTGCTAAAAAATCTGGAGACAAACTTTTTGCTGGAGGAAAACAACTTTCGGGTATTTTAGAAATGGAAGTTTTAGCTTCGGTTTCACAAAGTTATTTAACGCAATTATGGAGCAATGATGTTTTTCAAAAAGACAGTAAATCTCCTTTTAAAACTATTACAGATAATATTAGTAAAAATTTTACAATTGCGGTTTTAACAATTGCAGTTATAGCTACCGTTTTCTGGTTATTTAAAGATGTAAATAAAGCGTTAAACGTGTTTACAGCTGTTTTAATAATTGCTTGTCCTTGTGCAATTGCTTTAGCAGCACCATTTACTCTAGGTAATATGTTGCGCATTTTTGGAAAGCAAAAATTCTACTTAAAAAATGCTACAGTTGTAGAGCAATTAGCAGGAATTAATACAATTATTTTTGATAAAACAGGAACTTTAACAACACACAAAGAAAACACAATTTCTTATGATGGAGATGAATTAAATTCTCAAGAAAAAAGCATTTTAAAAAGTGCTTTAAGAGCATCTAATCATCCATTAAGTAGAACTCTGTACAGTAATTTAAAAGATGTTACTACACTTAAAATAACTGAATATAAAGAAGTTGTTGGTAAAGGAATAGAGGTTGTTTATAATGGTGTAAACTTAAAATTAGGTGCAGCTAATTTTGTTATAAATAATGAAGAAAAAACAACTTTAGATACTGCTGTTTATATTTCTTTTAATGAAGTTTATAAAGGGAAATTTACATTTAAAAATTCATACAGAGAAGGCGTAAAATCTTTGTTTAATTCCTTAAAAAATGATTATGAATTATCGGTAGTTTCTGGAGATAATGAAGGTGAAAGGGTTTTCTTGGAAGACAATTTACCTAAAGGAACTAATTTGTTATTTAATCAAAAACCAGAAGATAAATTAAACGTGGTTGCTAAACTTCAAAAAGAAAATAAAAAAGTAGCCATGATTGGCGATGGTTTAAATGATGCTGGTGCTTTAGCACAAAGTGATGTTGGTATTGCATTGTCAGAAAATATTAATGTCTTTTCTCCTGCTTGTGATGGAATTTTAGATGCATCAAAATTTAATAAAATAGGTGTCTATATAAATGCTTCTAAAAAAGCAATTAAGATTATAAACTACAGTTTTATACTGTCTTTATGTTACAATTTAGTAGGCTTGTATTTTGCAGTTACGGGGCAATTAATGCCAGTTGTTGCAGCTATTTTAATGCCTTTAAGCTCTATAAGTATTGTAATATTTACCACAATTTCTACTAATATTTTAGGAAAAAAAATAAATTAAAAATGAAGAATTCTCTTATTCAGAAATATAATATTCCAGGACCAAGATATACAAGTTACCCTACAGTTCCTTTTTGGAATAAAGAGGGAATTGATAAACAAGATTGGATTGAATCTTTTCAAAAATCTTTTAAAGAAAGTAATTCTTCAGAAGGTATTAGTATTTATATTCATTTACCTTTTTGCGAAAGTTTATGTACGTTTTGTGCGTGTCATAAACACATAACAAAACGTCACGAAGTAGAAGAAGAATATATAGAAACTGTTCTTAAAGAATGGAAATTATATGTTGCCTTGGTAGAGGAAAAACCTATTGTAAAAGAATTGCATTTAGGTGGTGGAACTCCAACATTTTTTTCAAAAGAAAACTTAAAATATTTAATGGATGGCATTTTTGAAAATGCTATTAAACATACAGAAGCAGAATTTAGTTTTGAAGGTCACCCAAGTAATACAACCAAAGAGCAGTTGCAAACTTTGTTTAATTGTGGTTTTACTAGAGTAAGTTTTGGTGTGCAAGATTATAATGAAAAGGTTCAGAAAGCAATTCATAGAATTCAACCTTTTTCTGAAGTAGCTCAAGTTACAAAATGGTCTAGAGAAATTGGTTACACATCTGTAAGTCACGATTTAATTTTTGGTTTACCATTTCAAACAAAAGAGAATGTAATTCATACAATAAACAAAACAAAAGAATTACAACCAGATAGAATTTCTTTTTACAGTTATGCACATGTTCCTTGGGTAAAAGGTGTTGGGCAAAGAGGTTTTAATGAAGATGATTTACCAAAAAACGAAACAAAAAGAGAATTGTACGAAATTGGAAAAGAACTTTTTGCTGAATTAGGTTACATAGAAATTGGTATGGATCATTTTGCTTTAAAAACAGATAGTTTATATAAAGCAACTATCAACAAAACTTTACATAGAAATTTTATGGGTTATACAGCTAATAAAACTCAGTTAATGATTGGTTTAGGAATGTCTGCAATTTCAGATTCTTGGTATGCATTTGCACAAAATGTAAAGACTGTAAAAGAATATCAGAAGATTGTAAATGAAGGTGAAATTCCAATTTTTAGAGGCCATTTATTATCTGAAGAAGATAGAGTTATTAGAAAACACATTTTAAATATTATGTGTCATTTTACTACTTCTTGGCAAGAAGAGGCAATGAAAATTAAAAATATACAAATTCATTTAGATCTTTTACAAGAAATGGAACAAGATGGTTTGGTTGTAATTAACAAAGAGTTAAAATCATTATTTGTTCCAGAACAAGCTAGACCTTATGTAAGAAATATTTGCATGGCTTTTGATGTGCATTTGTTAAAAAATAAGCCAAAAACACAATTATTTTCGATGACTATTTAACAATTTTTTAAGAATATGACATTTGTCATATTTTAAGAAAGCTAACATTATTAATTTTGAAGTATCAATTATCAGGCAAGATATGAGCGTAATATATTTACTACTTACACTAAGTATTTTAGTGGCATTAATATTTTTTATAGCATTTATTTATTCAGTAAAAAAAGGGCAGTATGATGATTCATATACGCCGTCTGTTCGCATGCTGTTTGATGATGAACTTATTATAGAGAAACAAGAAAAATCAACTTTAGACTAAATTTAATATTATGGAAATGCAACAATTTTATTACGATAATAAGATCGTAAAAAAATTCATCTACGCAACACTACTTTGGGGAATTGTAGGATTCTCTGTAGGTTTATTGCTAGCTTTTATGTTTTTATTCCCAAATCTTACAGACGGTATTTCGTGGTTAAGTTTTGGTCGTTTAAGACCTTTACATACCAATGCTGTTATTTTTGCATTTGTAGGAAATGCTATTTATGCAGGAATTTATTACTCGCTACAAAGATTGCTTAAAGCAAGAATGGCAAGTAATTTTTTAAGTAATTTTAATTTCTGGGGATGGCAAGCAATTATTGTTGCTGCAGCTATAACATTACCTTTAGGTTATACAAGTTCTAAAGAGTATGCAGAACTAGAATGGCCAATAGATATTGCTATTGCTTTAGTTTGGGTAGCTTTTGGTGTAAATATGATTTGGACTATTTTACAAAGAAGACAACGTCATTTATATGTTGCAATATGGTTTTATTTAGGAACTTTTGTAACTGTTGCAGTGCTTCATATTTTTAATAGTTTAGCATTACCAGTTGGTTTCTTAAAATCTTATTCTGTTTACGCAGGTGTTCAAGACGCATTAGTACAATGGTGGTATGGGCACAATGCTGTAGCTTTCTTTTTAACCACACCTTTTTTAGGTTTAATGTATTATTTTGTTCCTAAAGCAGCAAATAGACCTGTGTATTCTTATAGGTTATCTATTGTACATTTTTGGTCTTTAATATTTATTTATATATGGGCAGGACCTCACCATTTATTATACACATCATTACCAGATTGGGCTCAAAATTTAGGAGTTGCATTTTCTGTAATGTTAATTGCACCTTCTTGGGGTGGAATGATAAACGGACTTTTAACATTAAGAGGTGCTTGGGATAAAGTTAGAACAGATCCTGTTTTAAAATTTATGGTTGTTGCAATTACAGGTTATGGTATGGCAACTTTTGAAGGACCAATGTTGTCTCTTAAAAATGTAAATGCAATTGCGCATTTTTCAGATTGGATTATTGCACACGTGCACGTTGGTGCATTAGCTTGGAATGGATTCTTCACTTTTGGAATGTTGTATTGGTTAATACCAAGAATGTTTAAAACAAAACTATATTCTACAGGTTTAGCAAACTTTCATTTCTGGATTGGTACTTTAGGTATTATAATGTACACTTTACCAATGTATGTAGCAGGTTTTGTACAAGCTTCTATGTGGAAACAATTTAACCCAGATGGAAAATTAACTTACGGTAACTTTTTAGAAACTGTAAATGAAATTATACCAATGTATTGGATGCGTGCAATTGGTGGTACTATGTTTATTATTGGTGCAATTGTAATGTTATACAACGTTGTTAGAACAGTTAAATCTGGTGTTGGTGTTACAGATGAATTAGCAGAAGCGCCAGCATTAACAAAAGTTTCTAAATACAGAACAAAAGGAGAAGGATGGCATACTTGGTTAGAAAGAAAGCCAATTAAATTAACAATTTTTGCAACCATTGCAATTCTAATTGGTGGTGTAATTCAAATTGTACCTACGTTATTAGTTAAGTCTAATATACCAACAATTAGCAGTGTAAAACCATATACTCCATTAGAACTAGAAGGTAGAGATATTTATATAAGAGAAGGTTGTGTTGGTTGTCATTCTCAAATGGTAAGACCTTTTAGAAGTGAAGTAGAGCGTTATGGAGAATATTCTAAAGCTGGAGAATTTGTATATGATCATCCATTTTTATGGGGAAGTAAACGTACAGGTCCAGATTTACACAGAATTGGTCAGAAATATAATGATAGCTGGCACTTAAACCACATGTATGATCCACAAAGTACTTCAGAAGGATCTATTATGCCAGCGTACAAATGGTTAATTAGAAACGAATTAGATAAATCTAATACAGAAACTAAAATGGAAGCTATGGTAACATTAGGAGTTCCTTATTCTGAAGAAGAAATTACTAATGCTCAGGCACATATGTTAGCTCAAGGAACTAAAATTGAAGAAAACTTATATTCAGATCCAGATTTTGCAAAAAATTATGAAGCAGATAAAAAGTACGCTAAAGAAAACGGTGAAGCTTTTATTGAAATGAAAAACAGAGAAATTGTTGCGGTAATTGCTTACATACAACGTTTGGGTACAGATATTAAAGTGAAAGATGAACAAAAACCTACTAAAAAATAGAAATTATGTTTAAGTTTTTAAAAGGACATTTAGAGAGTATTACTGGTATAGAAATATACCCAATGATATCATTACTTATATTCTTTACTTTTTTTGTAGCCTTATTTTGGTGGGTGTTTTCAGCAAAAAAAGAATATATAAACAAGGTAAGTCAAATACCATTAGACCACTAAAAAGTATTAAAAATGAAAAGATCTTTTCAATCTACAATATATGTAATCTTTGTAATTGCTACGTTTATAGCACTTGCAAAAGCGTTTATGGTGTACGAAAACCCATTTAGTATTTATGAAAATCCATTAGTATGGTTGGCTTTAATAGGTTTTATTTTAGTTGTTGTATTAAAAGAATTGGTAAATGTTTTAGCAATTAAAAAAGCAACAGAATTACAAAATGAAAAAGACGGTATTGTACCAGAACCTAAAGATGCTTGGATACCAAAACTTTTAAAATCTTGGACAAATGCTAAAGCAATAGAAGAAGAACAAGAAATTGTTTTAGACCATAATTATGATGGTATTAGAGAGTTAGACAATTCTCTTCCACCTTGGTGGGTTTATATGTTTTATGCAACCATTTTATTTGCTGTTGTATATTTAGTAAGGTTTGAGGTTTTAGATGGAGACAATCAAATAGTTGAATATGATAAAGCTGTAGCAGAAGCAAAAGCAGAATTAAATAAATATAGAGCAACAGCAACAGATTTAATAACAGCAGAAAATGTAACACTTTTAACAGACGCTAAAGATTTAGGTAGAGGTAAAGCAATTTTTAATTTAAACTGTGCTTCATGTCATTTAAGTGATGGTGGAGGTTCTATTGGACCTAACTTAACAGATGAATATTGGATTTTAGGTGGAGGAATAAAAAATGTTTTCTCTACAATTTCTAATGGTGGTAGAGATGGTAAAGGAATGATTGCTTGGGATAAAACGCTAAAAACATCAGACATTGCAAAGGTTTCTAGTTATGTAATTTCTTTACAAGGAACTACACCTGCACAAGGGAAAGCTCCACAAGGAGAAAAGTGGGAAGATTAATATATAGAAAAAGAATTAGTTTTAATAGTTAATTAAGATGGATACACCCAAGAACGAACAATTTAGAGATAGTATTGCAACCATAGATACAGAAGGAAAGCGTTCTTGGGTTTTTCCTAAAAAACCTAGCGGTAAGTTTTATAAGTATAGATCTTATGTAAGTTATTTTTTATTAATTTTTTTATTAACTGCTCCATTCATAAAAATTAACGGAAATCAGTTTTTATTATTTAACGTGTTAGAACGTAAATTTAATATTTTTGGTTTTCCTTTTTGGCCACAAGATTTTCATTTGCTAGTAATCTCTATGATTGTTGGTGTTGTTTTTGTTATTCTATTTACAGTAGTATTTGGTCGTATTTTCTGCGGATGGATTTGTCCGCAAACTATTTTTTTAGAAATGGTTTTTAGAAAAATAGAATATTTAATAGACGGAGATAGAGGAAAACAAATTCGTTTAGAAAAACAACCTTGGAATGCAGAGAAAATTAGAAAAAGACTTTTAAAATGGTTTATCTTTTTTATTATTTCATTTATAATAGCAAATGTATTTTTAGCTTACTTAATTGGTGGAGATACACTAATTAGCTACATTACCGGTAACCCTTTCGATAATATTAGTACACTAATTTCATTAACAATTTTTACTTGTGTGTTCTATTTTATATTTGCTTGGTTTAGAGAACAAGTATGTATAATTGCTTGTCCTTATGGTAGGCTTCAGGGAGTATTATTAGACAATAAAACAATAAATGTAGCTTATGATTATAAGCGTGGAGAAGGAGAAAAGGGTAGAGCTAAATTCAAAAAAAATGAAGATAGAGAATTAGCAGGAAAAGGAGATTGTATAGATTGTAAACAATGTGTTGTTGTTTGTCCTACAGGTATAGATATTAGAAATGGTACTCAGTTAGAGTGTGTAAACTGTACAGCTTGTATAGATGAATGCGATCATATGATGGAAAACGTTGGTTTACCAAAAGGTCTAATTAGATATGCGAGTGAAGATAATATTGCAAAGAAAAAACCATTTGAGTTTACCGCAAGAATAAAAGGCTATTCTGCAGTTTTATTTATTTTAACAGGAATTTTAGTAGGAATGTTGTTTTTAAGGAATGATGTTGAAGCAAGAATTTTAAGACTACCAGGACAATTATATCAACACAAAGAAAATAATATTATTAGTAATGTTTATACCTACAAGGTTATAAATAAAACTACAAAAGATATAAAAGAAGTAAGCTACAAATTACTTTCTCATAAAGGGGAAATAAAACTAGTTTCCAATCATAATTTTATAATTCCTAAACAAGGTTTAGCAGAAGGAACACTATTTATTGAAATAAATGAAGGCGCTTTAAAAGGAGATAAAGATAAGTTAGAAATAGGTGTTTATAGTGGAGGTAAATTAATTGAAACTACTATTACTAGTTTTTTAGGACCAAGAAGTTACAAATAAATTAAAGTAAACAATAACTAAAAAAGAAGAGATGAAATTTAATTGGGGAACAGGAATTGTTATTGCAATTGTAGCTTTTATGGGGTTTATACTATATTTTGTTATTACTATGAGTACAGATAAATCTTATAGTTATGATTTGGTTACAGAAAAATATTATCAAAAAGAGTTAGGTTTTCAAGGTGAAATTAATGCTGAAAAAAACGCACTAGAATTAAAAGAAAAAGTAACAATTAATAAAACAGAAAAAGGGGTAAGGGTAGAGTTTCCAAAAGAATTCTCTCCAAATAAAATTAAAGGAAAAGTGTTCCTATATAGACCATCTAATAAACAATTAGATTTTGAAATTCCTATTTCAATCTCTAATACATATTTGCTCGTGCCTGAGAAACGTTTGTTAGGTGGTCGTTGGAACATTAATGTAAGCTTCAAATATAACAATAAAGAGTATTTAATTAAAAAAGAAATTCAATATTAATGTTTTTGTCTGCAATTTTACTTGGTTTATTGGGTAGTTTCCACTGTATTGGTATGTGTGGTCCAATAGCATTTATGTTGCCTATTAATAGAGAAAATAAGATTAAAGGTTTTTTTCAAATATTAAGTTATCATTTTGGTAGATTGTTTACGTACAGTTTAATTGGTTTACTTTTTGGCTTTCTAGGAAAAGGTTTTTATTTCTTCGGCTTTCAGCAGCAAATTTCTATTGCAGTTGGTGTTTCTATGATTGTATTTATTCTATTTCCTAGATTATTTAAAAAGGTTAACTTTTCTAAAAATATAAGTAGTGTTATTTTTAAGGTGAAAAATGCATTAGGTAAAGAATTAAAAAAGAAAGGCAATGATACTTTTTTTACAATTGGTTTTTTAAACGGATTTTTACCTTGTGGTTTAGTCTATATGGCTGTTTTTGGCGCAATAGCAACTACAAATGTATTTTCTGGAAGTTTATATATGTTTTTATTTGGTTTAGGAACAGTACCATTAATGACTTCAGTTGTGTTTTTAGGAAATTTTACAAAAGGAACATTAAGAAAAAAAATACAAAAAGCAATTCCTGTTGCAGTTGTATTTATTGGAGCATTATTTATTTTAAGAGGTTTAGGTTTAGGTATTCCTTATGTGTCTCCAGCTCCTGTTTTAGATCTAGTTACTAATACTAATTCGTGCCATTAAATATTTAATTGTGGTATATTGTGTAAATAGCTAGTTTTGTTATTATTTAACTATGTTAAAAGTATCTTTTAAAAAGAATTCTTAAGAATAAAAATAATATATTTGATTTCTTTTAAAAAAAAATCTTGCTTTAATGAAGTTAATTTATATTAGAATTTCTCTTATTTGCCTCGCTTTATTTTCAATAAAAAGTCAAGCACAAGAAACACTACCTATTTACACAGATTATTTATCAGACAATGTCTTTTTAATTCATCCTTCTGCTGCAGGAATTGGTAACTCTAGTAAATTAAGATTAACAGCAAGACAACAATGGATTGGTGTACCTAATGCCCCAGCTTTACAAACAATTAGTTTTCATACTAAGTTTGGTGAAGAATCTAATGCTGGTTATGGTTTAGTTTTATTTAATGATAAAAATGGTTACCATTCTCAACAAGGTTTACAAGGTACTTATGCTTATCATTTGCCAATGAGTACAAGTAAAATGTTTAAACAATTATCTTTTGGTTTGGCCTTTTCATTTGTCCAGAATCAATCAGATCAAAGAACTTTTTCAGGGGATAGGCCAGGTGTTATTAATCAAATAATTGAGAGTACCAGTTATTACAATGCAGATTTTAGTGTTGCTTATCATAGGGGAGGTTTGTCTTCTTATTTTACTGTAAAAAACTTATTTCTTACAGCAAAAAATAATTTGAATGTTCAAGAACCTTTAGATCTAAGAAACTATATTTTTTCTGCCGGATACTATTTTGGTCAAGAAAAATTTGTTCAATTAGAGCCTTCAATAATGCTTCAATTTAGAGAAGGAACAGCAGAAAGAATTGCAGATTTTAATCTAAAAGCGTACAAAACTTTTTCTGAAACTCAGTTTTGGGCAGCTTTATCGTATAGAAGAAATTTTGACTCTAATAGTGTAGATGATTCTTCTTATATCTCTCCAATAATTGGTGTTAATTATAAGAATTTTATGTTCTCTTACACACATACAAAACAATTAAACGATGTTTTGTTTGCAGAAAGTGGTTTTCATCAAATATCTATAGGTTTTAATCTTTGGACGAGAGAACAAAGAGGGGCAGCATGCCCTAATATTAATGCTAATTATGGAAGTTTTTAAAAATTACGCTCAGTAATTTTTATGTTTTCATTCTTAATATTGCTAAGTAAATTCTCTAGTACACTTTTATCACTATTAATATTTATACTATGTTTTGCCAAGTAATTTTCAGTAGTATTTAATAATTCATTTTTACTTAAAATTGCTTTAGTTTGTTTAGCTACAGCTTCACCAGAATCTATAATTCTAATTTTAGAACCCACAATTTTTCTAATTTGTGGAATTAAGTATGGGTAATGTGTACAGCCTAAAACTAAAGAATCTATATTACTATCCATCATAGGTTTTAAGAATGAAGAAAGCAAGATTGTCATTTCATTTGATTTTAATTTTCCACCTTCAATAAGTTCTACCAATCCTTTTCCGATAGTTTCTTTTATTAGAATATCTTTTCTAATGGTATTGGAAGTTTTTTCAAATAAAGAGCTATTAAGGGTGCCTTTTGTAGCTAAAATTCCTATTGTTTTCGTTTTGGTAATTAGTGCAGCAGGTTTTATAGCAGGTTCTATACCTATAAAAGGTACAGCATATTTATTTCTTAAAAAGTTAATAGCGTTGGTTGTAGCAGTATTGCATGCTACTACAATTAGCTTACATTTTTCTTGAAGTAATAATTCTACATTCTTAATACATAGATCTATAATTTCTTCCTTAGACTTTTCTCCATAAGGTGCATTAGCGCTATCAGACAGGTAGATAGTGTTTTCATTTGGCAAAAGTGCTATTACTTCTTTCCAAATTGAAGTACCACCAACGCCAGAATCAAAAAAACCAATAGGTTGTTTGTTAGAAGTCATATATTGTAAAAATAAAAAAACCTACTTTAAAAAGTAGGTTTCTATAAAATTATTTAAAGAGATAATTATCTTTGTTGCTGTGGCTTAGGCTTGTCTTTTAATAAACCTAATTTTGCTTTAACAGCATCATATAAATCTTCACCTTTTTTCACGATTAAAGATTTTGCATCAAATACGTATAAAATACCTTTAGTAGCTGCAACTGCTTCAATAGCTTCTTCAGCTTTCTTTACAATTGGTTCTAAATCTTGTGCTTGTCTTTTTTGCATTTCTTGATAAGCAGCTTGTTGTGCTTGGTCAAATCTTGCTTTATCTACTTGAACTTCTTGAGCTCTTTGTTTGTTCGTAGTTTCAGTTTGTGTAGCTTGTTCTGCAGTATACTTTTGAACCTTAGCTTCTAATTTTTTCTTTAATCCTTCGATTTCACTTTGGTAAGATTTACCTAATTTTTCAAGAGTTGTTCCTAATGCTCTAGTTTCTGGCATATTGTCTATTACTCTTTGGTAATCTATATGACCTATTTTTTGTGCATTTGCAAAACCACCTACTCCTAAAGTAAATACAGCAATTAATAGTAAAGTTTTAAAATTTTTCATTCTTGTTTTTAATTTAATTATTATTATCTTGTTTTTCTTGCTCTTTCTTTGCGTCTTCTTTTTTCTTTTTCAATGCTTCTTTCTTTTTTCTAAGCAAATCTCTTTTCTCGTCTCTTTTCTTTAATAAAGCTGCTCTTTTTTCTGCCGAAGCTTTTTTCTTAGCTTCTTGTTCAGCAATTTTCTTTGCTATGGCAGTTTTTTTATTCTCTAAAGCTTTTTTCTGATTTTCAGTTAATTCTTTAGGAGCATTTTTTTCTTTTTTCTTTGCGTTTTTTTCGTCTACTAATCTTGTTCTGTCTATAGTTCCTAAAACGAGGTCGCTAATATCGTATTTTTTATTTGAATATAGCATTACTAATTCACTAGATTTATCAAAAACAAAGTCATATTTTTTTCTTGCTGCAATGCTTTGTATTGCATTATAAACTTGGTCTTGAATTGGCTTTACTAGCTGTTTTCTTAGTAAAAACATATCTCCTTTAGGACCAAAATATAAAGACTCTAATCTTCTAAGTTCATCTTGTTTTAGAGAAATTTCTTCTTCTTTCTCTTCTATTAGATCTTTAGTAAGAATTGCTTTCTCATTTGTTAAATCTGTTTTTAATACTTCTATAAACCTTGCTTCTTTATCTAACTTTTGTCTCCACTTTACAACTTTTTCATCTAAAGTGTTTTGAGCTTCTAAATATTCTGGAACATTTTCTAGAATGTATTCCATATCTATATAAGCAATAATCTGATTTCTTTGAGACCAAGAAATACTAACTGTGAATAAAAGAACTGTAAATAAAAATATTTTTTTCATTTGTTAAGTATTTAGAAAAAACCGTGCCAAAAAAACTTTCGACATTACAAATGTACAGTTTTCCTAGAATTGTCTTCCGATAATAAAATGTGTTTGCCAGCCAGATTTAACAGATTGTCCTGGTAATGGATCAAATCCATGTGCAAAATCAATACCTAATAATCCAAAAGCAGGCATAAAAATTCTTACACCTAAACCAGCTGATCTTTTTAAGTCAAACGGATTAAATGTGCTAAAATTGTCATAAGAATTACCCGCTTCTAAGAATCCTAGAGTATAGATAGATGCAGAAGGAGAATCTGTAATAGAGTATCTTAATTCTAATTGAAATTTATTATAAATAGTTCCACCAGAAATAGAAGATAATCTGTTGTTTTCATAACCTCTTAAACCTACAGTTTCTCTACCATCTAATTGAAATTGTGCAATACCATCTCCACCAACAAAATAACGCTCAAAAGGTGTCTGTCCTAGTTTATCACTATAGAAACCTAAGAATCCCATTTCAGCATTGGTCATTAAAACTAGCTTGTCTGTAAATGCTGTATACCATTTACCTTTAGCTGTTAATTTATAATATTCTAACCATTTGTATTTATCTGCAAGAAAATCATTCTGTTCTTCTGCACTTAAATTATCTGGTTCTGTATAGTCTTTATTAGAGAATAATGAATATGGTATTGTTGCTTTAACACCAAAAGAAAATTCAGATCCATAAGTAGGGAAAATTAAACTTGGTCCTGCAGAACTTCTAGTAATATTTAGATTGTAGGCTAGGTTATTTAATGTACCGTTGTTTAAAACATTATCACCAACTCTAAAACCATAGTTTTTTAATTGAAAACTTTGGTAAGAAATTGTCTGTGATAATTGGAAGAAATCATCTGGCCAATTTAAACGTTGTCCTAAACCAATAGAAGCACCTGTAATACCTAATTTTCTACTTTTATCAACATCAAAAGTCTGTGGGTCTAATTGAAATTGATTAGATTGATATATCGAGAAAGATAAAGATTTAGGAGTTCTACCTCCAAACCATGGTTCAGTAAAAGAAAAACTATAAGTGTTGTAAGTTCTACTAGATTGTAATCTTAAAGAAAGTTTTTGTCCATCTCCAGTTGGTAATGGTTTGTAAGCTTCTTTATTAAAAATGTTTTTGATAGAAAAGTTGTTAAAAGATAATCCTAAAGTTCCAATAAAAGAACCACCACCATAACCACCTTGTAACTCTATTTGGCTACCACCTTTTTCTATTACATTAAAGTTAATGTCTGTAGTTTTATCTTGATAATTTGGTACAACATCAGGAGTTACATTTTGATCGAAAAAACCTAGTTGACCAATTTCTCTAATAGATCTAATAATTTCTCTTCTACTAAATAAGTCTCCTGGTTTAACACGTAATTCTCTAAATATAACGTGGTCATTAGTTTTATCATTTCCTGCAACTGTAACCTTTTTTATACGTGCTTTTTCATCTTCTCTAATTCTAATTTCAACAGTAATAGAATCGTTTTCTACTTTTGTTTCTACCGCACTAATTTGAGAGAATAAATAACCATTGTTTTGGTATTCAGAAGAAATATCAAAAGAAGTTGGGCTACCATCTCCACTTACACGTTCTTTTAATACTGCACCATTATAAACATCTCCTTTGTCAATTCTTAAAACTTGCTGTAATTGTTCATCAGTATATTCTTTGTTTCCAACAAATAATATTTCTGCAAACCTATATTGTCTACCTTCTTCTAAATCTATATTAATATCTATGGTGTTATCATCATTCCAAGAAATTCCTTCTTTTAATATTCTAGCATCTCTATAACCTAATCTGCTATATTTATCTAAAATACTTTCTAAATCTGCTTGGTAGTCTTCTTCTATATATTTTGAAGCTTTCCAGAAACGTCCTAAGAATTTCTCCTTAGTATTTTTCATAGCTTTTCTTAGTTTTTTACCAGATAAAGCTTTATTACCAGTAAAGTTGATGTCTTTAATTTTAATTCTTCTTCCTTTGTCTATAAAAACTGACATGTTAACGATGTTAACATCTGAAGTATCTTTTTTTACATCTAAAGATACTTTAGTTTTTAAGAAACCTTTGTCAGTATATTTTTTTGTGAAGTAATTTCTGGTGGTAACTAATAAGTTATCTGTTACCATTTTACCAAGCTTTAACTCAGTTTCTTTTAAAAGTTCTTTTGCTTTAGATTTTTTTACTCCGTTTATCTTAATCTGATTTAATTGAGGAAGTTCTTGTACGTCTAATTGAAGATAAACTGTATTACCATCAATTCTAGCTAAATATACATCTACATCGCTAAATTGATCACTTTCGTAAAGTTTTTTGATTGCACTTGTTAACTTATCTCCAGGAAGTTTTATGGTTTGTCCATATCTTAAACCAGTAAAAACTCTTACTGTTTCTTCGCTAAATTTTTGAAGACCGGTAACAGTAATACCTCCTAAGATATATTCTTTTCCTTTTTCAAAAGATATTTTTTTATTAGATATCGTATCTTTAACGGCTACAGATAAACTATCATTTTTAACTTGTGCACTTACATTGTAAGTAGAAAGTAATGTTATAAACACTACTGCTGCAGAAAATAATTTCATATAAAATTTATTCTGTAATTTGTTCGCTTGTTTTTCCAAATCTTCGTTCTCTATTCTGGTAATCTATGATAGCATCATAAAAATGCTCTTCTCTAAAATCTGGCCAAAGTATATCTGTAAAATATAATTCAGCATATGCCATTTGCCATAATAAGAAATTACTAATGCGTTGTTCTCCACTAGTTCTTATCATCAAATCAACGTCGGGCAAATTAAACGTATATAAATGGTTATTTATAGTATTTTCATTAATTTCTTCAATATTAAGCTCTTTATTAACAACTTTTTTAGATATATTTTTAATTGTGTTAACAATTTCTTCTCTAGAACCATAACTTAAAGCAAAGGTTAAGGTAATATCTGTATTGTCTTTTGTATCAGAAATTACATCCGATAATACTTTTTGAGCTTTTTTTGGAAGACTATCTATTGATCCAATGGCGTTTACTTTTACACCATTTTTCATGAAATCTGGTAATTCTTTCTTTAAAGAATTAATAAGTAGACTCATTAAAGCATCTACTTCTAGTTTAGGTCTGTTCCAGTTTTCTGTAGAGAAAGCATATAAAGTTATTGCTTCTACATTAATTTGAGAAGCTGCTTTTACAGATTCTCTTACAGCGGTTAAGGCATTTTTATGACCAAAAACTCTGCTCATTCCTCTACCTTTAGCCCATCTACCATTACCATCCATTATTATGGCAACATGTTTTGGAACTCTTTGTAAGTTGATACGTAGTTTTTTATCCATATTTTTTTATAATCCTGGTGTATAACAAGCAGGTCTTCCAAAAGTGTAAATTAAAGAAATTCCTGTAAACATATACCAATCATTGCTATTTCCTTCAATATTAAAACTTGTATTATTTTCTGATGCAAAATCTAAATCATCTTCAAAGGTATATCTAAATTTAGTTTCAATTGCAAAAGCAAAATTACCTGCTAATTTAGACTTAAAACCTATACCTATTGGTATAGCAAATGATGTTTTTTTATCAAAAAGATCATCTCCTGCTGTATTTTGTCCCTTAACGTAAGAGTAGTTAAACGCTGCTAACTCAATTAAAATATAGGGTGTCCAGCTTTTATCTTCAGAAGAAATATCATATTCATAAAAATTAAACTCCATTCCTAATGCCAATTCATTAATGGTATTAGAGAAGTTTAAACCTCTATTTCTTCTAAAATCTGTGTCTGCATTTTCATCACTTCCAGTAATTGGTAAATAAGAAAAAGTTCCTTTTAAAGCAATTCTTGGGTTGTAATTGTACTTAAAAAAAGCATTACCAGCTAATTGATTTGGATAGATATAATTGGTTCTACCAATGTCGCCAACATAATTAGTTCCACCTAATGAAAGTCCAATCTCATACACTTGACCAAAAATAATTGAGGAAAAGCTAACAAATACGATAAATAATATACTGTTTTTCATTCTAAAAAATAGCGAGCAAATATAGGAATTTCAATTTGCTTTATAAAGTTAATACTCAGTCTTTTTTGAATAACAACTTTTTTAAGCTTTTATTGTTGTTTGCTCTTTAAAGATTTGTTTCATTTCTAGTATCTTCTCCCCATAATAACTTACTGCGAAGTGTTTGTAAAAAAGATTGATTATTTGGTATGATACTTTTAATTGTAAATGGTGCTTTTTCTATAAAAACCTTTGTGTTTTCATTTACAGTTGTAATTCTAGAATCTAATGAAATTAAAAAATCTTTTTCTCTAGAATCTACTTCTAATTGAATAGAAGTTTCATCTGAAATAACCATAGATCTGGCGTTTAGGTTATGTGGTGCAATAGGTGTAATTACTAAATTTTTTGAATCTGGCGAAATTACAGGGCCATTGCAACTTAAAGAATAACCGGTAGAGCCTGTTGGTGTAGCTATTATTAAACCATCTGCCCAATAATTTGTTAAGTATTCGTTATTTAAATTGGTAGTTACACCAATCATAGAAGTGGTGTTTTTTCTAGCAATTGTAACTTCATTTAAAGCAAAATTAAGTTCAGAAAATTCTGATGTTTCTGGTGTAGTTTTTATAGATAAAAGTGTTCTTTCTTGTACAGAATATTCGCCTTTTAAAATAAGTTCTACGCTTTCTGTTATTGTTTTTTTATTTATTGTAGCTAGAAAACCTAATCTACCAGTATTTATACCTAACATAGGTATTCCTAAATCTCTAATGTAAGTTACGGCCCTAAGAATTGTTCCATCACCACCTAAAGTAAACATTAAATCGAAAGTTTTATCTAAATCGTTAAAATGAGAAAAAGTAGGGTATTTATTAACTAAAATATTTCCTTCAACTAATAAATTGTAAAATTTTTCTTCTATAAAACAAACAATATTATTCTTCTCTAAAATTGCTAAAAGAATCTGAATTTCTTTTTCTGCGGAAATAGAATAAGATTGTCCGTAAACTGCTACTTTTTTCAAATCTGTAAAATATTTTAATTTTCTATATTACTTTTTATTGATGTGTTTTCTTAGTAAAAATTACATTTCTAAGTATTTCTGTAAATAATCAGATCTGTTTTTTAAATCTTCTAGATAAATATCATTTTCATGAGTAGAAATTATTTTATAATCATATCTTCTAAAAGTATGCATAACTTCATGTATGTCTTCTGTATTAATTTTTAGTGTTACTTGCACTAAACCTTGTTGTTTTTCAGAGATATATAAACCTAGTAATTTACCGCCATTAGATTCTACAATTTGCGATACTTCACTCATAGAATAATCGCTTTCTAATTTTTCTATAATTAAGGTTTCGCTATCTTCAATCATAAAAGGACTTGTAGAAAAAACATCTAAAACATCGCATAAATCATAATAACCAATATAGTCTTTTTCCTTGTTTATAACAGGAATAATAGTAGTGTCATTATCAGCAAATATTTTAAGAAGTTCTAAAACTGTTGCTTTTTCATCAGCAAAAAAAGAATTTAATAAATGTGTATAAGCTACTAACTCATCAGTCTTATTTTCTATTGTTTGTATATCATCTTGTGCAAAACAGCCCAAAATTTTATTGTTTTCTACCACAGCAAAATGTGTAATTGGAAAATTATCAAACAACTTTTTAGCAGTTTTTACACTACTTTTTAAGCTTAATGGTTTTATTTCATTTAGTATGTAGTCTGTAATATTCATGCTTTACGAATATAGGATAAAATGATTTAATAATTTATCTTTGTAGTCTAATTTTAGACAATGACAAAGTTAAGCGTAAATATTAATAAAATAGCAACTTTAAGAAATTCTCGTGGCGGAAATGTGCCAAATTTATTAAAAGTTGCAGCAGATATAGAAAGTTTTGGAGGACAGGGGATCACGATTCACCCAAGACCTGATGAAAGACATATTCGTTATCAAGATGCAAGAGATTTGGTTTCTGTAGTAAAAACAGAATATAATATTGAAGGGAACCCAGTAAAATCTTTTATAGATTTAGTTTTAGAAACTAAACCAACACAAGTTACTTTAGTACCAGATGCTGTAGATGCAATTACTTCTAATGCTGGTTGGAATACTATAAAACACCAATCTTTTTTACAAGAAGTAATTAAAGAATTTAAACAAAACGGAATTAGAACTTCTGTGTTTATTGATACTGATTTAAAATTGATTGAAGCTGCTGCTAAAACAGGAGCAGACAGAATAGAATTGTATACAGAAGAGTTTGCTACGCAATTCGATTTAGGAAATAAAGAAGCAATAAAACCTTATACAGAAGCTGCAATTTTAGCTCATAATCTAGGTTTAGGCATTAATGCTGGTCATGATTTAAGTTTAGAAAACATTAAATTCTTTAAAGAAAACATTCCTAATTTAGCTGAAGTTTCTATTGGGCACGCACTAATTGCAGAGAGTTTATATTTAGGTTTAGAGAATGTTGTAAATATGTATTTACATAGATTAAAATAATATGGAAGTTTTACACTCAACTATTAAAGGTGAAGGGTTTCCGTTATTAATTTTACACGGTTATTTTGGAATGTCAGATAACTGGAAAACTTTAGGGAATCAGTTTTCAGAAGATTTTGAAGTTCATTTGATAGATCAAAGAAACCACGGTAGAAGTTTTCATGAAGACGAATTTAATTATGAGGTTTTAGTTGAAGACTTATATGCATATATTCAGCATTACAAATTAGAAAAAGTCTATATAATTGGGCATTCTATGGGAGGAAAAACTGCCATGTTATTCGCTGTAATATATCCAGAATTAGTTGGTAAATTAATTGTTGTAGATATTTCTCCAAGACAATATCAGCCACATCATAACGCAATATTGGCTGGTTTAAATTCTATTGATTTTTCTGTAGAAAATTCTAGAGGAAAAGTAGATAAAAAACTAGCAACCTTAATTCCAGAATTAGGTGTACGTCAGTTTTTATTAAAGAATGTGTATTGGAAAGAAAAAGGACAATTAGCATTTAGATTCAATTTAGAATCTTTAACCGTTAATAATCCTGAAGTAGGTGAGGCTTTACCGCCATTTACAGTCTTTGAGAAAAATACATTATTCTTAAAAGGAGAAAATTCTGATTATATAACTTCTGACGAAGAATCTATTATAGATGCACATTTTAGTAATTCTAAAATAGTAGAAATTAAAAATGCAGGTCATTGGTTACATGCAGAAAACCCGAAACAATTTTATACTGAGGTTTATAACTTTCTAAACTAACTGTTCTAAATTCGTTCTCAATTGAAACTATTTAAAATTAAGTAAAGTTTGTTTTGAATAGTTTAGATTTCAAAAATAAAATATGTTCTCTGAGATAATATTATCTTTGAAAGCTCAATTTAAGAAAATAATGAAGAAGTTAATAATGTTTGTATTGTTGTTATTCATTTACAACGTTACTTATTCTCAAGATAAAACTATAGATCTAAATCTTAAAAAAGATAGAGATATGTGGCAAAGTTTTACTTACGATTTAGGTAATATGGCTGGTGGAATGGGTTATGCTTACTCTAGGCCATTGTATTGGAAAAAGAAACAGTTAACTAATTTAGCTTATGTTACTGCAGGAACTGCAGCTTTATATACTATTGATGATAATGTAGATTCCTGGGCAGATGGTTGGCGAAATGATGTGCCACGTTGGATAACAAATTACGGAAACGATATTGGAAGCCCAAATAATAACTTTATGCTAACTGGTGCAGTTTACTTAACTGGTTTGTTTACAGAAAACCCAAAATTAAGAAGAACAGGTGTTTTATTAATATCTTCTGCAGCTGCATCTGGTTTGTTACAACAAGTTTCTAAGAGAATAATTGGTAGAGCTAGACCTAAAGCAAATGTTGGTAAAGATGTTTTCGATCCTTTACACTTTGATAGAGTTTTTAATTACGATTCTTTTCCTTCTGGGCATGTAATGTTGGGTTTTACAAATGCGTATGCAATTGCTAAAAATTTTGATAGTCCTTGGGTAAAAGCAGGTTTATATACTGTTGGTTCTATTCCTGGTATTGCTAGAATTATAGATCGTTTTCATTGGATTTCTGATGTTGCTTTCTCTACAGCTATTAGTATATTTATTGTAGAAGCAATAGATAGGTTTTTAGATACTAAATATGATGAGAAATATAACGACAAAAGAGCGAAGCAAAAAGTTGCTTGGGATTTGCAAGTTACGCCTCAAAGTTTTGGGATAACAATGAATTTTTAGAAAATTAATCTGCAATTAAACCTCTATGTGGTTTTAATGCGTCTTTAAAAATTTTTAAATCTTCTTCGTTTATAGTAATAAAAGCAGCAGATAACATAGGGTTTATTTCAGAAATATTTATTTCATGAAAACTTAATTTTTCTAATTCTGCAAATTCTTTCAAATGAATTGTATGGTGTTTAGCAGTTTCTTTTGCATCTTCACCTCTAAAATCCCACAATAATTTTATTTTTCTGCTCATAATTTAATCGTTTATAAAAATAAATAAGTTTCCAGAAGTATAACTTATATCTATGTTGTTTTCTATTGCCTTGTTTCTTGTGCCAATTCTTTCTCCAAAAACTAAATCTTCATTATTTAAAGAATACTGAAGTCCTTTAGTGGTAATGTTTTTAACTTCAGGAAAAGGAACTAAAGAAACGGTTTTATGTTTACAGTTATTAAGAACTGTTTTTTTATCAGCAAGAAAGTAACTACCATAATTATCATAAAAAGTAAGTTTTAACTTTTCTTTCCATTGAATTGTGGTGTGTAAATTTCCTAAAAAATGATCCTGTTCTTTTCCACTAGCTCCAAAAATATCAATTGTAAAAAAACCTTTGTCCAATAGAATTTGTAGCATTTTGTCAAAATCTGTAAAATTTTGATCTGGTGTTTCTATTACTTCAATTTCTGTTGGTAAACTCTCTAAAGAATCAAAATCTCCCGTAATAAAATTTGGTATAATATTTTTTTCTTTTAAATATTGATACGCGCCATCGGTTGCACAAATAATATCGTAATTAGATAGATTTGGCAATTTTTTTGGCTTTTCGCCATTTAATAATAAAAAAACTTTTTTGGTTTTCATGTAATGCAAAAATACAAACAAAAAAACATCATTTCTAAAATTTA
>CAXBIR010000025.1:0-33822 GCA_963975825.1 uncultured Polaribacter sp. | reverse complement strand
ATTTGTGTGGTATTTGTGCAACGCCACCAAATAAAGAAATTCATAAAACTGCTTTAGGTGCAACAGAATCTGTAGCTTGGGAGTATGTAGAAGATACTCTTACTTTGGTAAAAAAACTGAAAGAAGAAAACATTAAAGTTTTGTCTATTGAACAAGCAGAAAATAGCACTATGCTGAATACTTTTTTCCCAAAAGAAGGTGAAAAATATGCCATTGTAATGGGAAATGAAGTAAAAGGTGTGCAACAAGAAGTTGTAAATGCTTCAGATTTGTGTATAGAAATTCCTCAATTAGGTACAAAACACTCTTTAAATATATCTGTAACTACAGGTGTTGTTATTTGGGATTTGTTTCAGAAAATGCAATAAAATACTCGCTATTTAATTCTAAAATTCTATTTTTAATGCTTCAAAAAAATATGCTATTTAAATGAAGTTTAAAAAATACAATGTAAAAGAGTTAGTTATACGTCTGAATATTTTAATAGCATGAAGAAAGATAATTTTCAACGTAAATTAAAGTATTTTCTTTTTTCAATATTTCTTATTAGTTTTTCTGTTTTTTCACAAGTTAAAAAGACAGATTCTATAGCTATTTTACTTCAAGAATATAGAAAAACAAAACAAACCAACTTACCAGAAAAAGCTTTTTTATTAGCAGAAAAAATTAAAGGAGATTCTTTACTTAAAAGCACGTACATTAATTTTGGTATGCGTAGTTATTTTAATAAAGACTATGTTAATTTAGAATTAAGTGAGAAGAAATTACATCAATTTTATATTAAAACAAAAGATACTGCTGCCTTAGCAAAAGGGCATTATTACAAAGCACTTTTGTTTAAAAAAGATTTTGTAGTAGATAGTAGTTTCTATTATTTTAATAGCTCTAAAAATTTATCTGTTCAATTAAAAGATTCTTTAGAAGCAACTAGAAGATTACTTTCTATGGCTGCTTTACAGTATAACGAAAGAGATTATTTGGGTAGCGAAAGCACTATTATAGAAGGTTTACGTTTTGTAGAACCTTTAAATGAACTTTTTTTTACGGGTCTTTTGTATGAAAGATTGGGTAATGTTTTATTTATAACGAATAGACAAAAGGAAGCTAGAAAAATCTATCATAATTTTTTTGAACTTCAAAAAAAAGCAGGAAACTTAAATATAAAATACGAAGAAGCAAGATTAAATAATCATTTAGCAAAAACATACGAAGCAGAAGAAGATTATGAAAAAGCTATTGAGTATTTTAATAAGAGTTTAGCTATAGACAGTCTGCAATATAAAAGTACTTATAGGTTTGAAGTTGCTTTAGAAGGTGTTTCTTATGGCAATTTTAAGTTAGGCAAAAAGCAATTAGCTTTAAAAGGATATTTACAAGCTTTAAAGTCTAGAGAAAATAGAAATTATGCCAGAGGTTTATCTTTTTCTCATACACTTTTAGGAGAATTTTATATGTCTGAAAATAACAGAAATAAAGCGCTGTTTCATACTAAAGAAGGTTTAAAAATTGCTAAAAAAATAAATTTTACAGAACGTATTTTAGATAATCTTTTACGTTTATCTAAACTTGTAAAAGGAGAAAAAGGAAGACAATTACTAGAAGAGCATTTTGTTTTAAATGATAGTATTTTTAGAAGAGAAAGGTCTTTAAAAAATCAGTTTGCAAAAGTAAGATATGAAACTGAAAAGAAAGATAAAGAAAACAATCATTTAAAAGAAGAAAATGCTAGAAAACAACTAGAAATAGAAACAGAAAAACAACATAAAATAATTGGTTGGTTACTTGCAGGCGTTAGTGTTTTATTTATATGTTTTGGTATTAATATTGTTTCTAATAGAAAAAAGAAAATGCTGTTTAATGCTAAATTAAAACAGGTTGAAGTTAGAGAAAAAGAACGTCAGCAAATTGCAAAATCCTTACACGATGAGGTTGCTGGAGATATTAGAATGTTACACTTAAAATTGGCTAAAACTAACCAATTAGATGAAGCAAAAAGTTTAGATATTATTAATGAAAATGTTCGAAATTTATCACATCAATTAAGTAGTGAGAGTTTTGATAAAGTGTCCTTTAAAAATCAAATAATTAATTTGGTTTCAGATTATTTTGAAATCGATTTTAAAATAAAAGTCAAAGAAATTGATAGTGTTTTATGGGAATCCGTAAATAATTCTATTAAAAGAACTTTATTTTTATCGATTAGAGAAAGCATACAAAACACTAAAAAACACGCAAACGCTAAAGAGGTTACTATAAACTTTAGTGAAACTAAAAAAGTAATTATTTTAACAATTTCTGATAATGGTAAAGGCTTTAATATTAATGCTAAGAAAAACGGAATTGGTTTAAAAAATTTAAAAGAAAGAGTAGAAGAAATTAGCGGTGTTTTTACTATTGAAAGTGAACTAGAAAAAGGAACAAAAACAATTATTGAAATACCTAAAAATGGCTAATAAATTACGAATATTAATTGCAGATGACCACCAGTTAGTAATACAAGGAATTTTATGTTCTTTAAAAGACGTTGGAGATTTTGATGTAGTAGCAACTAATAATTGTGATGAAGCTTTTGAGTTGATTAAGAAGCATCAAAATACAAATCCATTTCAACTTTTATTTACAGATTTAAGTTTCGATAACACTTCTGAAACCACAAATTTAGATGGTGGTGAAGAATTAATTAAAGCTATTAAAAATAACGATTTTGATATTAAAATTGGTGTTATTACTGGACATACAGAAACTAATAGAGTTTACAATGTAATTAGTAATTTAAACCCAAATGCGTATTTACTAAAAAGTAAGTGCGATGCAAGAGAAATAGGTTTTGCTATTCAGAAAATGCTAGCAAACGATTATTATTATACGCATGAAATACATCAAAAAATAATGCGTAGAAACATTGTTCAAATACAAATGGATGATGTAGCTATACAAATATTAAAAGAGCTTCCTAACCACCCAAAAATAGCTAATTTAGAAGGTTTGGTAACTAAAGGAGATGGAACAGCAATAAAACTTCGTTCTATTGAAACTAAATTAGGAAATTTAAGAACAGACTTAAATGCAAATAATAATACAGATTTAATTTTAAAAGCTAAAGAGCTGGGTATTATAGATTAAGGTAGTTTTGCGGAAATCCGCAGTTCAAATTACGGTTTCTCGCATATTTATAAGAAGAAGTAAAATTATATTTGTGGCATAGATATTGCAACTCAATTATCTATTACGAATGGGATTAATTGCAAATATAAGTTTAAGTACTTATATTTAAGATTATGAAGAAAAAGAGATTAATTGCTAGAATGAGATTAGGGGCTTATTTTAAACAATTATGAAGAAAAAGGAAAAACCTTTCTGTTAATTCAGAAAGGTTTTTTTATATTCCTAAAATCATTTTTGCAATCATAAAATAAATTAAGATTCCAAATATATCGTTACTTGTAGTAATAAATGGGCCTGTTGCTATTGCAGGGTCTATACCTCTTTTATTTAAAAATAAAGGAACAAAAGTTCCTATTAAACCAGCAATTATAATAACAACTACAAGAGAAACAGAAATTGCCAATGCAAGATCTATTTTGCCTTCATAAATCCAAACAAAAATAAATAAGAAAAGTGCTAAAATAGCGCCGTTTAAGGCTGCTAAAAGCATTTCTTTAAGAAGTCTACTATTTATACTTCCTTTTACATCATCATTTGCTAAACCTTGTACAATAATTGCAGAAGATTGTACGCCAACGTTACCTGCCATTGCAGCAATTAAAGGCGTAAAAAAGAATAAAGAAGCGTATTTAGTAAATACACTTTGAAAACCTTCCATTATAATAAAAGCACCAACACCACCAACTAAACCTAAAAATAACCAAGGTAAACGTGCTTTTGTTAATTCAAAAATACTATCATCAGAATCTACATCTTGTGTTAAACCTGCAGCCATTTGGTAATCTTTGTCTGCTTCTTCCTTTAAAACATCTACAATATCATCAATAGTAATTCTACCTAATAAAACATTGTTATCATCTACAACAGGTATTGCTTCTAAATCATATTTAGCCATTATTTTTGCAATTTCCTCATCATTTTCATTAACATTTACAGCGTCTACTTTTGCTTTAGAAATTTCTGCTATTTTCTGGTCTGATTTGGCAATAATTAAATCTTTTAAAGACAATCTACCAACCAATTTATCTTCTTGATCTACAACGTAAATAGAATGTACTCTTGTAACCTCTTGTGCTTGTCCTCTAATTCTACGCATACAACCAGCAACCGTCCAGGTTTCATAAACTTTTACAAGCTCTTTTGCCATTAGAGCACCTGCTGTATTGTCTTCATAAGACAGTAGTTCTTTAATGTCTGCAGCTAATTCATCATCTTCTAACGCATTAATTACACGTTCTTGGCGTTCTTCAGAAAGTTCTCCAATAATATCTGCAGCATCATCAGAATCCATTTCACCAACTTCATCTGCAATTTCTTTTGCAGATAAGTTTTCTAGAATTTTTTCACGCGTATCTTCATCTAATTCAGTAAGAATTTCGGATGTTTTTTCGCTATCTAGAAGCTTTATAATATAAATTGCTTCATCAAAATTTACTTCATCTAAAACTTCTGCAATATCTGCAAAATGCACTTCTTCAAAAAGCTCTTTTATTTCAGAGTCGTTGTTTTCATAGATAAAGCCAACTAATTTGTCTAAAAATTCGTCAGTAATTTCAAATGCCATGTTCTATTAATTTTTGCGTTAATGAAATAAATGCTTGAACAGACAATTGTTCTGGGCGTTTCGCAAATATAGGGTCTTCTTTTAATGTATCCGAAAGATTAAAAGATTTTAGACTAGAACGTAACATTTTTCTACGTTGATTAAATGCAGTTTTTACTACTCTAAAAAATATTTTTTCATCTACTGGTAAAGAATAATCTTTTTTTCTAATAAGTCTAATTACACCAGAATCTACCTTTGGTGGTGGATTAAAAACAGTTGGTGGAACCGTAAATAAGTATTCTACATCAAAGAAAGCTTGCGTTAAAACAGAAAGAATTCCGTATACTTTACTACCTTCTTTTTCTGCAATTCTTTTGGCAACTTCTTTTTGAAACATACCAGCAAATTCTGGTACAAACTCTCTGTTTTCTATTGCTTTAAAAACAATTTGTGTAGAAATATTATATGGAAAATTTCCAATAATTGCTACTTGTTTTTTCTGAAATATTTCTTGTATTTCTTTTCTTAAAAAATCGCCTTCTATTATAGAAAAATGCTCTTTAGAAGTGTCTAATTTAATATGTTCTAAAGGAAAAGTATCATGCAAGTAAGCAACAGATTCTCTGTCTAGTTCCATTACAGTTACTTTTGCTTTCTTTGGTAATAAATACTTAGTTAAAACTCCCATTCCTGGACCAATTTCTAAGACATCATCATATCCATTTCCTGTTAAAGCATCTGCAATATCTTTTGCAATACTTTCATCCGTTAAAAAATGCTGACCTAAATGTTTTTTTGCTTTTACAGACACAATCTTTGTTTTTATACTTATAAGGGCAAAGGTACAGTTAAATCGGCATAATTTTTGTTTGTTATAGATTTTTAAAAATCAACCAAAATGCATAAAAAATTACTTGTTTTATCAATATTATTTACACTTTTTTCTTTCTGCAGTTTCTCTCAAGAGGGTAAATTGGATAAAGCAAAAGAGAGTTTAAAAAGCAGTAATTCTTCTGCAAACGTAGTTAAAACTTCGTCTAAGAGCTCTAAAACGTCATCAACTGTTGCAAATAACACAAGCACTGGTATAGAAAATCCGTTTGCTAGAATAGTTTGGTATATTGCAGCGTATACTGTTTATGGTGTTGTTTTCGAATCTCCTTGGGAAATGAAAGGAAGAATGAGTACAGCAGAAATAGCGCATTACCCGTATGAAAAACCTTTTCACGGTAACTTTATTTATACAAATACTACCAATTATAATATTACAAGATTCGATTTTTACAATCACTTTTTAATAGAGAGTAAAAATTTATATGGAAATGATATTGGAGTAGATTTTAAATTTTTAAAACGATTTGCTTTAGATATAAATTATACTACATTCTCTGAAAACGTAAATAATAAAAGAGATTCTTTTAATATGTTTTCTACTTTATTAAAATACCACAGAATTAGAACACAGCGTTTCGATGCTTGGTTTGGTTTAGGTTTTAGACATGTTTTTAATGATGTAAAAGAAACTAGATTCTTAATGGGTTTTGGTGGCGAAATTTTTATTGCAAAACCTATAAGTTTAGTTGCTTCTCATAAATGGGCAACTATTAATAGAGAGTCTGTTAGAAACACCAAATTGTTATTAAAATATAATATTAATAACTACAGAATTTCTTCTGGTTATGAACATTACAAATTAGGCGTTTCTAAAATAAATGCTTTCTCTATTGGAGTAGAAGCTAGTTTTTAGTCTTTTTACTACCAATAGAAATTAAGAATATTCCAAAACCTAAACCAACTAGAAAACCAGCTATAGTTTCTTCTGGTTCTATTCCCCATTTTAAAAAGGCAAGCAAAGCTCCAGAAAGGATTAGTATAATACCTAAAATTAATATTTTTTTTTATTTCTATAAAAGTATAAACTCATTTAATTATTGGTACTTGTAGGATAGAATTCGTTTACAATCTTTAACTCTGTATTAAAAGTTAACATTTTATCTGCAAACTTCTTTAAAGTTATCAAACGAAAATCGTCTGCATGTTCTTTATAATAATCATTTAAATCTTCTCTTGTACCAGCTGAGTATTGAATAGAATATGTTCTACCACCCATTTCTTCTTCTACTAATACTTCTGTAAGTTTTGCAGAGGTAAATTTACCTGTGTTTAAAACTTCTGTAATATGAGATTCTACCCAAGTTAGCCATTCATTATGTACAGATTCATCAATATTAATAGTTACGTTATATATATACATTATATCTTTTTTGTTTTTTTAAAATTTATTGTTAAACCTTGTCTCCTCTTAGCTTTCTATACTTTTTTCTTGCATCTACTAAATAGATACTAGAAGGATGTTCGAATATTATCTTCTGGTAATATTCTTGGGCTTTGTCTGTATTAATTAAGTTGTTATTGTAAATTTCTGCAATCATAAAATACACATCATCTGTTAAAAAACCTTGATTATCGGCTTCAATAATTTTAGATAAACTAAGAATTGCTTCTTCGTATTTTTTTTGTTTAATAAATAGTTTTGCCTGAAAGAATAATACATCATCATAAATAACTTCACCAGGAATTAAACCGTTTGCAAAAACATCTTTATTAATAAATAAACTATTTAATTCTGCTAAAGCAGCTTCATCTTTATTTTGAAACGCTAGCAATTCTGCATTTGCTAGTTGTTTTAAACCAGAAGGAATAGAATCTACAGGTTCATTGTCAGAAATTTTTAAAAATAGATTTACAGCGTCATTTGCTATTAATTGTGTTGTAGAGCCTTTTAAAACTTTTAATTGTGCTTTTGCCCAATCGAAATCTCCTTTAAAATAACTAGTTTGTGCTACTTTAAACCTTGCTTCTTGTGCTAATTCGTGGTTTTTTAATTGTGTTTGAATTTGAGAAAAGTAAATTAATGCTTTGTTAAATTTACCTGTAAAAACTAAAACATCACCTAATTTTAGTTTAATTCTTGCCTTATCAAACTTAGAATTTGCATAGGAAAGTGCTTCTTCTAAAACCACATTTGCTTGGTTTGGCTTGTTCTTAGAAAAAGTTAAAAAATCTGCATATTCTACCTGTAATTTTATAGTTGCTGTATTTTTACCAAAGGCTAAAAATAGTTTTTGAAACAGGTCTTCTGCTTCAGGGTTTTTAGTTGAAACAGCAATTTTAGCTAAGTATAAGTTTGCGTTAATTACTTCGCTTTTATTGGTAGATTTTTCTATTATAAAATTGAAACATTGTTGAGAAGCTTCAAAAGATTTGTCTTTAAAAGCTATTTGCCCAATGGTAAAAATGGCACTTAAATCTTCTGGTTTTCTTTGGAATAATGCCTTCTCTTGCGTAAGTGCTTTTGTGTAATCTTTTTGTTGTGTAAATAACCAACTTAACAAAGTGTTCCAGATATCTTTTGGGTTGCTAGCAGATTTTCTTAAAAGCGTTTTTCTAAATAAAATGTTTGCTTCATTTTCAGAATCGTCTGTTAAATATTTACTGGTATATCTTTGTACTAAACTAAAGTATTGATCGTTTTTATCTGCCAAATCAATATAAGCTTCAAACATTTTTTTGAAATCTCCTTTTTCTCCGTAAATCTGAGCAATTTGAAAGTTATAATTAGCATTTTTATTAACTTCCATAGCTTTTTCATAAGCTAAAATTGCATTGTCTAATGAGTTGTAATCTTTAAAAAGACGACCAATTATACCACCATAAGCAGCATTTTTTTCTAAAGAATTTAACGCAATTGTATAATTTTCTTCTGCTTTTTCTTTTTGTTGCTGTTTCTCGTAATTGTAACCCAAATACACATATAAATATACCTGACTTTTATTTGCTTTTATTCTGTTTTTTAATAAATTTTCTGCAGTTAAAAATTGATTTGTTTCTTGATAACAAGAAATTAAACGACCTAAATAAGTTGTATTAAAAGGGCTGGTATCGTATAATTTTTTATAAATCTGGGTTGCTTTTTCATACTCACCTTCCCTGTAATAATTTTCTGCTAAGATGTAATTATTCTGAGCTGTTTTTTGTGTAGGATTTTGAGCCACACTTAAACTGCTAATTGCTAGAAAAATAAATAGAAATAGTCTTGTCATCAAAATCAAAGATAATTAAGATAGATGTTAAAATTTTATTAAACCAACAGTATTTCAATTCTTATTTGTAACATTTTGGCACAAAACTTGTCTATGAAGTAAATAACCAATCTAAAAAATAAAAATTATGAATACTTTTTCTAAACAATACGAAATTGCAAAAAACAACTCTATAGAGTTTATGAAAAACGGACAAATATCTGCATATTTAAACGCTCTTGTAGAGATGAATAAATACAAAAGATTAATGATAGCTGTGGTTGCTAACTAATATTTAGTTAGCAATTTTTATAGATTTAATATTAAAATTTAAAATTAGTCTATGATACTAAAACCACAATAAGGTACCAAAACATCTGGTATTTTAATTCCTTCTGGCGTTTGGTAATTTTCTAAAATACCAGCTAAAACACGAGGTAAAGCTAAAGAACTACCATTTAAAGTATGTGCTAATTCGCTTTTACCTTCTTTGTTTTTAAAACGTAGTTTTAATCTATTTGCTTGAAAAGTTTCAAAATTTGAAGCAGAACTAATTTCTAACCATCTGTCTTGCGCTGTAGAAAACAATTCAAAATCGAATGTTAAAGCAGCTGTAAAACCAGTGTCTCCACCACACAAACGTAAAATTCTGTAAGGTAATTTTAATTCTCTTAAAATATCTTTAATATGCTCTACCATTCCGCTTAAAGCATTGTAAGAATTATCTGGGTGTTCTATTCTAACAATTTCTACTTTATCGAATTGATGCAACCTGTTTAAACCTCTTACATGTGCACCATAACTACCAGCTTCTCTTCTAAAACAAGGTGTGTAACCTGTTGCTGTAATAGGAAAATCTGATTCTTGTACTAAATTACCACGAAACATGTTTGTAATTGGCACTTCTGCAGTTGGTATTAAGTATAAATCATCTACTGTAGAATGATACATTTGCCCATCTTTGTCTGGTAATTGCCCTGTTGCAGTTGCAGATTCTGTATTTACCAAATGAGGAACTTGGTATTCTTTATAACCTGCTTCTATATTTTTATCTAAAAAATAATTGATTAGTGCACGCTGTAACCTTGCTCCTTTTCCTTTATAAACCGGAAAACCAGCACCCGTTATTTTTGTTCCTAATTCAAAATCTATAATATCATATTTTTTAGCTAATTCCCAATGAGGAAGTGCATTTTCACCTAAATCAGGAATAATTCCTTCGCTAAAAATGTTTTCATTATCCTCTTCAGAATTTCCTGCTTTTACAGAAGCATGAGGTACATTAGGTATTTGGTATAATAAACTTTGTAACTCTTCTGAAATTGCCGTAAGTTTTTCTGAAAGTTCTTTAGATTGCTCTTTTAACTGACCTGTTTTTTCCTTTAAAAGGTTCGCTTTTTGTATTTCACCAGATTTAAAAAGACCTCCAATTTCTTTCGACATTTTATTAGATTCAGCTAAAATATCATCTAGAGAAACTTGTGTTGCTCTTCTGTTTTCATCTGCATTTAAAACTTCTTCTACAATTGTTTCTGCATTTGCAAAATTACGTTTTGCTAAACCTGCTAAAACAGTTTCTTTGTTGTCTCTAATAAATTGTACTTGTAACATCTTTGTAAGAATTATGAAATGCAAATATATAATTTGTCATTTTGATTTGCCTAGAATTAAGTAATAAAAGTAAGTACTAAATTATAGGTTGTTTTTTATGTAATTTCTAGCAGTTGCTTCGTCTTCTTTTAATTGAAAGACTAAAGCTTCTAAAGATTCAAATTTATGTTCATCTCGTAAAAAATAAATTAAATCTATTGTTAGATTTTTATCATACAAATCTGCATTAAAATCAAAGAAATGAACTTCTATTGTTTGATGATTTCCATTAACAGTTGGTCTATTACCAATATTCATCATACCAAAAATAGTTTTATTTTCTATGGATGATTTTACGACATAAACACCTGTTTTTGGTATTAATTTATAATCTTCTTTAACATCTATATTTGCAGTTGGATAGCCAATTTGTCCGCCCAATTGTTTACCATTAACTACATTACCATTTAGCATAAAATTATATCCTAAATAATCATTTGCAGTTTTTAAATTTCCAGCAGCTAATGCGCGTCTTACTTTTGTAGAACTTACAGAAACATCATCTATATCTTGTGCCGGTATTTCTTCTACCGTAAAATCGTACAAATGGCTATATTCTGTTAATTGCTCTATGTTTCCTTCTCTATTTTTTCCAAAATGATGATCGTAACCAATAATAAGTTTAGAAATATTAAATCTGTTTACTAAAATATCTCTTACAAACTCTAAAGCAGTAGTTCTAGAAAATTGTTTGCTAAAAGGATGAATTATTAAATAATCTAAACCTGTTTTTTCTAAAAGTTTAGCGCGTTCATCAATAGTATTTATTAATTCTATGTTTGCATCTTTTTGCAAAACCATTCTTGGATGTGGAAAAAATGTTAGCAAAACAGCTTTTTTACCGGCATTTTTTGCTTCAGAAACTAGTTTTTCTAATATTTTTTGATGTCCAAAATGAACGCCATCAAAAGTACCAATTGTTACAAAAGTTTTTTCGTCTGTAGAAAAATTAGCAATGTCTTTAACTATCTTCAAAAGAATCTATTATTTATCAGAAACAAATGTACAATTTCTAGGAGTTTTAAGTTGTTAGAAAAAAGAACTTTTCAAATGTTATAAAACAATAATTAAAAGGTCGTTTTTTGATAAAAACATAAAAATAATGGGCAAATAATCAATTATTCAAAAAAAATTGTATTTTGCATAATAGTTAACAAATTAATTCAAATTATGATAAAAAAAATTTTACTATTTGTATTTATAGCTTTCAGTAGCGTTGCAATGGTTGCACAAACCACTGTTACTGGTACAGTTAAGGATGCAAAAACAGGAGAGACACTTCCAGGTGCAAACATTAAAATTGAGAATAAAGCTGTAGGTACTACTACAGATTTTGATGGGAATTTTGTTTTAAAAGTTACAGATAATCCTCCTTTTACATTAGAAGTATCTGTATTGGGTTACAAAATGGAAAAAATAGAGGTAACAAAAAACAATCAAAAAATTGAAGTAGCTTTAGAAGAAAACGAAACATCTTTAGATGAAATTGTTGTTTCTGCTTCTAGAACTCCAGAACGTATTATGGAGTCTCCAGTTACTGTAGAGAGATTAGATGCTAGAGCTATTAAAAATACCTCTGCTCCTTCTTTTTATGACGGTTTAGAAAATTTAAAAGGTGTAGATGTAAACACAAATAGTTTAACATTTAAATCTGTAAACACAAGAGGTTTTGCAACTTTTGCAAATACACGTTTTATGCAATTGGTAGATGGTATGGATAATTCTTCACCAGCATTAAACTTTGCAATTGGTAACCTTTTAGGAATGTCTGAATTAGACGTAAATACTGTAGAATTACTTCCTGGTGCAGCATCTGCTTTATATGGTGCAAATGCATTTAATGGAATTATGTTTATGACAAGTAGAAGCCCTTTTAATGATCAAGGAATTAGCTTTTCTTACAAAAATGGTTTAACAAGTCAAGATGCTGCAGGAGATAATACTTTTCATGATGTAAGTATTAGAATGGCATATGCTTTTTCAGAAAAATTTGCTGCAAAAGCAACACTTTCTTATTTAAAAGGTACAGAGTGGTTTGCAACAGATTATAGAAATACTAGAAATGGTGAATATGCTGTTGGAGACAGATCTTTAAATGATTTTGATGGTTTAAATATTTATGGAGATGAGGTTGCTACAGATTTAGGTGGTGCTGTTGGTAGAGTTAGTAGAACTGGTTACCAAGAAGTAGATTTAATGAAAGATTATGAAGCAAAAAGTGTAAAATTAAATACAGCTCTTCACTATCGTCCTTTTGGTGATGATAGATTAGAATTAATTTTTAACTCTAAATTTGGTGTAGGTAACACTATTTACCAAGGAGCAAACAGATATAATATTAGAGATTTTTACTTAGCACAACAAAAATTAGAATTAAAAGCTAAGAACTTCTTTATTAGAGGTTATGTTACAACAGAAGACGCTGGTAATTCTTACGATTCTCGTTTTGCTGCCATTAACATTAACAGAAAATGGAAATCAGACCAAGATTGGTTTACACAATATGCAGGTACGTATTTAGTTACGGGTTCTCATGTTGCAGCAAGAGCAGCAGCAGATACTGGACGTCTAGTTCCTGGAACAGCAGCTTTTACATCTGCTTTTGATGAAGTTACTGCAGATCCTAACTTAGTTACAGGTGCAAGATTTCAAGATCAAACAAAATTATATCATGGAGACGTTAACTACAACTTTCAAGACTTAATAGAATGGGCAGAATTTCAAGTAGGTGGTTCTTACAGACGTTATTCTTTAAATTCTAATGGAAGTATTTTTACAGATTATGATGGTGCTATTAATTATGATGAGTATGGAGTTTATACTCAAATGCAAAAGAAATTTTTAGAAGACGATAGATTAAAGTTTACTGCTTCTCTTCGTTATGACAAAGCACAAAATTTTGATGGAAACTTTTCTCCAAGAGTTTCATTAGCATATGCTGCAGGAGAAGATAAGAATGATAATTTTAGAGCTTCTTTTCAAAAAGGATTTAGAAATCCAACTACACAAGATCAGTACATTGGGTTAGATGCAGGTTCTGCTATTTTAGTAGGTTCTGCTCCAGATAACTTAGATAGATATACAAGTTCTCCATTAATTGTTAGTACAGCTGGTCAGCCACTTACTGGAGGAGCAACTACAACTTTGTCTGGTAGATTAGCTTATGAAAATTCATTTTCTGCAAGTTCTGTTCAAGCAGGTGCTCCAGTATCATCAAACGTAGACTTAGTTAAGCCAGAAGAAGTTACTGCTTTCGAATTAGGTTATAGAGGTTTAGTTTATGCAGGTGAATCTAGAGTTACAATAGATGTTAGTGCATACTATAATAGTTACAGCGATTTTATTTCGGGTAAAAACGTATTAGTTCCTTTCTATGGAACTGTAGGAGATAATAGCTTATCTCTTTTAGCATTAAGAAACGGAGATTTTAAAGCATTTCAAGTATATACAAACACAACTGCAGATATTAGTTCTTACGGAGCTTCTATAGGTTTAAATACTAAAGTTCTTGGAGGTTTCGATTTAGGAGCAAATTATACATACGCTAAGTTTGATTTTGACCAAGCATCTGATCCAGATTTTGAAGCAGGTTTTAATACACCAGAACATAAAGTAAAATTACAATTTGGTCACACAGAATTATTTAAAAACTTTGGTTTTAACATTAATGCAAGATGGCAAGATGAGTATTTATGGGAGTCAACTTTCTTAGATGCTACTGTAGATTCAAGAACAGTTTTAGATGCACAAGTTAATTATTCAGTTCCAAGTATTAAATCTGTATTTAAATTAGGTGGTGCAAATTTAGGAGGTAGAGAATACTTTAGTGCACCAGGTGTTGGGGCAGTAGGTTCTCAATACTATATTTCTTGGACAATTAATAACTAATAAAAAATAGAATATTTTATGAAAAATTATAAATATATAGGATTACTTCTTTTATCAATTGGTGTTGCTTCTTGTGACGTTAATAATGAGTTAGATCCAATTGAAGCAGAAGCAGTTCCTGAGGTAGCATTAAACGCAAACGGACTAGACTTCTCTAAATATGTTGCCGTTGGAGCTTCTTTTACAGGAGGTTTTACAGATGGCGCACTTTTTATAGAAGCACAAGAAAACTCTTTTCCAAATACATTAGCTTCTAAGTTTGCTTTAGCAGGAGGAGGAGAATTCAACCAGCCTTTAATGGCAGATAATATTGGTGGTTTAGTACTTGGAAGTACTGTTGTACAACCACCAAGATTATACTTTAACGGAGCAGGACCAACAAGGTTAGCGGCTACACCAACTACAAGTTTAACAGCAAGAGCAGCAGGTTCTTCTTTTAATAATTTTGGAATACCTGGTGCAAAAAGTTTTCATTTAACTTTTGCAGGTTATGGAGCAGCAAATCCATATTTTGGTAGAATGGCTTCTAGTGCTTCTGCATCTGTTTTAAGTGATGCAATGGCACAAAACCCAACATTTTTTACATTATCTGAAGTTGGTGGAAATGATGTTTTAGGATTTGCTACTTCTGGAGGAGATGGTACAGATATGATTACACCAGTTGCTACGTTTGATGCATCTTTTAATGCTTTAGTAGATGGGTTAACATCTAACGGTGCTAAAGGTGTTGTTGCAACAGTACCAGATATTACATTATTAACTCATTTTACAACAGTGCCTCATAATCCTTTAGATCCAAACGCTGAAGGTTCAGGTGCAACTTTAAAAGCTCAAATACCTTTACTAAACTCTGTTTATGGTGCCGTAAATCAAATATATGCAGGTGCTGGAGAGCCAGAACGTGCTATTGTTTTTTCTGAAACAGAAACAAATGCTTTAGTTATTTATGATGAAGATGCTACAGATTTATCTGCTGCAATTACAGCAACTTTAGCAGGAAGTGCAACTTTTGTACCTTTTGTAGAATCTTTAGGTTTGCCTGCAGCAGCAGCACCTTTAGTCGCTGGTTTATTAGGTCAGCAATACGGGAAAGCAAGATCTGCAACTTCTGCAGATTTATTTGTATTACCAAGTAGTGCAGTTATTGGAACAGTAAATATGACTTCTGCTGGAACTTTAATAGCACAAAGTGGAGGACTTTTACCAGCTACTTTAGCAGGTCAGTTTTCTGCGGAAGGAATAACACTTCCATTAGCAGATAAATGGGTTTTAACACCTGAAGAGCAATTAGAAATTAAAACTGCTACAGATGCTTATAATGCTACAGTAACAAGTGTTGCTAGTGCTAAAGGTTTAGCGCTTGTAGATTTAAATGCAATTTTAAGAGAAGCATCTACAGGTATTCAGTTTGATAATTATACAATGACAACTAGTTTAGTTACTGGAGGTTTAGTTAGTTTAGACGGAGTTCATTTAACAAGTAGAGGTTATGCTTTAATGGCAAATAAAATCTTAGCTGCAATCGATTTAACCTATGGTAGTAATTTCTCACTAGCAACAAATGGTTTATCTATAGCAGATGATTATCCTACAAATTACTCACCTGCTTTAAGGTAGTAAAAAGAATAATTTGAATAAAAAAAAGGTTGAGAATTTAAATTCTCAACCTTTTTTTTATTTATTAATATTTTGTTATTGTTTTAAGAAAGCATCATTACTGCTCTTTTAACAGATTTAACTAAAACATCTATTTCTTCTTTAGTATTGTAAAAAGAAAAGGAAGCTCTAATTGTTCCTGGAATATTATAAAAAGCCATAATTGGTTGTGCACAATGATGACCTGTTCTAACTGCTACGCCAAGTTTATCTAAAATAGATCCAATATCATAAGGATGAATTTCGTTTACGTTAAAAGAGATTACAGCTGTCTTTTCAGATGTTGTACCATAAATTCTTAAACCATCAATTTTTAAAAGTTCTTTTGTACCATATTCTAGAAGTTCATTTTCATAAGTTGCAATATTATCAAAACCTACTCCATTCATGTAATCTATTGCTGCACCAAAAGCAATTCCACCACAAATATTTGGTGTTCCTGCTTCAAATTTATGCGGCAAACCTGCATATGTAGTTTTTTCGAAAGAAACGGTAGCAATCATTTCTCCACCACCTTGGTATGGAGGTAATTTTTGTAGCCATTCTTCTTTACCATATAATAAACCAACGCCTGTTGGGCCACATAATTTATGAGCCGAAGCTACATAGAAATCTACATCTAAAGCTTGTACATCTGGTTTTATATGTGGTGTTGCTTGTGCACCATCAATTAAAACCGCAGCATTAAAATCGTGTGCTTTTTTTATAATTTCTTCAATAGGGTTTACAGTTCCTAAAGCATTAGAAACATGATTACAAAAAACTAATTTTGTTTTCTCGTTTACCAAATCATTATAAACTTCCATATTTAAAGAACCATCTTCTAACATAGGAATTACTTTTAAAATAGCTTCTGTTTTTTCGCATAGCATTTGCCATGGTACAATATTAGAATGGTGTTCTAAAGCAGAAACTATTATCTCATCACCTTTATCTAAAAGTGAAGCAAACCCTGAAGCAACCAGATTTATACTATGTGTTGTACCCGAAGTTAAAATAATTTCATAAGCATTTTTTGCATTAAAATGATGTTGAATTTTAATACGCGCTTCTTCATACTTATCTGTTGCTTCTTGACTTAAAGTGTGTACACCTCTGTGAATATTTGCATTATAATTGCTATAATAATCTACAATAGCATCTATTACAACTTGTGGTGTTTGTGAGGTTGCAGCATTATCAAAATATACCAAAGGTTTTCCATGAACTATTCTTTTTAGAATAGGAAAATCTTCACGAATTTTATCAACATTAATCATAGTAAAAAGATTTAGTTACAAAGATAAAGCATGATTTTTTAAAGTTTTCATAAACTGAATATGATTTTCTTATTTTTACATCACTAAACTATATTTCTAATGAAAATTTTTAAAAGAATTCTACTTTTCTTATCAGTAATAATAACAATAACTGTAATTTATAATTACCCAAAATTGAATATTATAGCTGGTTATTCGGCTAAAAATACTGCCTCTTCTGTTTTTCTTGGAGAAAGAACTTTAGAGTTTACAGATAAAACTGATAATAGTTTTTCGCCAGTAAATCTTGCAACAGATAAAATTGACAAAGAAAATAATTTTGCTACTTCCTCTGCTTTGGGTTTATTAACCAGAAAAGCAATTTACAGAGAAGGTTTAGGTGCTGTTTTAACTTTAGATAAAAGTGATGAAAGAACTTCATATTTAGTACCTAAAAGATTAAAAGTAAATAATATTACACCTTTTCCTTACGGAAATGCACCACAAAAAGACACTATTTTTAATAATGTGGATTATAAAAAAATTGATGAAACTGTAAATTCTATTTTCGGAAAAGATAAATCTAGAGCAGTTGTTGTATTGTATAAAAATCAAATTATTTCAGAAAAATATGACGAAGGTTTTAATAAAGATTCTAGAATTTTAGGTTGGTCTATGACAAAGAGTATTATGAGCACTGTTTTCGGCGTTTTACAACATCAAAACAAAATAAAGGTACAAGACGTTGCTCCAATAGATTCTTGGCAAAATGATGCTAGAAAAGACATTACAATTCATAATTTATTACAAATGAATTCTGGCTTAGAATGGGATGAGAATTATGATGAAATCTCTGATGCAACAAAAATGCTTTTCTTAGAAAGAGATATGACTTTAATGCAAGAAGAAAAACCATTAAAGTTTGAAACCAATGCTAGTTGGAATTATTCTTCGGGAACTTCTAATTTACTTTCTAAAATTTTAAGAAAACAATTTAATACTCACCAAGAATATTTAGATTTTTGGTACACAGATTTTATTGATAAAATAGGAATGAATTCTATGATTGTAGAGACCGATTTGTCTGGAAACTATGTAGCTTCTTCTTATGCTTGGGCAACCGCTAGAGATTGGGCAAAATTTGGTTTGTTATATTTAAATAATGGAAATTGGAATGGTGAAGAATTATTCAATAAAAAATGGGTAGATTATGTAACTACACCAACACCAACTTCTAACGGAACTTATGGTGCACAGTTTTGGTTAAATGCAGAAAAGCAATTTAAAGATGTACCTGCAAACATGTATTTTGCAGACGGTTACCAAGGGCAAAGAGTGTATGTTTTACCAGACCAAGATATGGTTATTGTACGTTTTGGACTTTCTTGGTTTGATGAAAATATATTTTTAAGCGAGATAATAAATGCTGTAAAATAGAAAAACCACTTATTTCTAAGTGGTTTTAAATAAATAAATGGTTAATTAACTCTTTCCTTTCACTAAACTTATTGCTATTGCTACAATACCTAGTGCAATAGTTATGTAAGAGTTTGTATTGTCTTGTGTTTCTAAAATATCTAAGTCTCCAATAGATACTTGTGTTTCTGGTTGTATTAAAGTAAAAATTCCGTAGCCTAATAATATTACGCCAGCTACTAATAATATTGTTTTAATCGATTTGTTCATAGTTGTTCTTTTTTTAAAGTTACAAAAAAATAAATTGATATAAAAAAACCACGCATTAAGCGTGGTTTGTAATTTATATAAAAAAGGTTTAATTCTTACAAATCAAAACCAATATTTACACCTAATTTATTTGCTATTATTTTAGTAATACGTTGTTTAACTTCTGGTATTTTTACACTTTCTAAAACAGTATTTGCAAAAGCAAACATTAATAAAGCTTTTCCTTCTTTTTTAGGAATACCACGTTGTTGCATGTAAAATAATGCATCATCATCTAACTGGCCAATAGTACAACCATGAGAACATTTTACATCATCTGCAAAAATTTCTAGTTGAGGTTTTGCATTAATTGTGGCTTTGTCGCTTACTAAAATATTGTTGTTTTGTTGGTAAGCATTTGTTTTTTGTGCTTCCTTATCAACAACTACTTTACCATTAAAAACACCAGTAGAACGTTCATCATAAATTCCTTTATAATCTTGATGACTTTCACAATTTGGTTCTATATGGTGTACCAATGTATGATGATCTACGTGTTGTTTACCTTCAATAATTGTAATACCTTTTAAGATAGAATCTATATGTTCTCCTCTTTGATAAAAGTTTAAGTTGTTTCTAGTTATATTTCCGCCAAAAGAAAAAGTATGAACTGAAACAATACTATTAGATTTTTGTTCTACATAAGAATTATCTACTAAAGACGCATTCTCATCATCATTCTGAATTTTATAAATATCTACAGTTGCATCTTTTGCAGCAAAAACTTCTGTTACAGAGTTTGTTAATACTGGGTTAGATGTTAAACTTTGATGACGTTCTATAATTTGAACATGTGCATTTTGTTCTACAACAATTAAGTTTCTAGGCTGTAACATTGTTGCAGCTTCAGAACCTGTTGTAAAGTTTATGATTTGAATCGGCTTTTCTACCTCAACATTTTTAGGAATGTAGATGTAAGCACCTTCGTTTGCAAATGCAGTGTTTAAAGACGTTAAATTGTCTTTTTTAGCTATTTTATTAAAGTAGTTTTCTATTACAGCTTTATATTTTGGTTTTGTTAATGCCGCAGACATTAAACAAACATCAAAATTTTCGTGTGTAGTTTCAGATAAGAAAGAACTATATTTTCCATCAATAAAAACAAGCTTGTAAGCATCTATATCGTGTATAAAATACTTTTTTACATCAGATAATTGAATACTGTTTTCTTTGTTAGGAAAAAGGCTGTAATCTTGCTTTAAAACTGAGTTTAAAGAAGTGTATTTCCAAGCTTCTAATTTTTTAGTAGGAAAACCTAAATCTTCAAAATTCTTAAACGCTTCTGAACGAATTTCATGTACATCAGAATTGGTATCTACACCATTTTCAAATGCTACATAAGATGATAATAATTTATCTTTTAATTCCATTTTTTTACTTTTCAGTAGGCACTTTCAGAGACCAGTTGTATTAACTGTTAACTGTTATTGCATACTAATTACACCAACTCTTTCTTAATCCAATCATATCCTTTTGCTTCTAATTCTAAAGCTAAAGAAGCGTCTCCACTTTTTACGATTTTACCATCGTGTAAAACGTGTACAAAATCTGGTACTATATAATCTAATAAACGTTGGTAATGCGTAATTACAATTACAGCATTGTCTTTAGATTTTAATTTATTAACACCATTTGCAACAATACGCAATGCATCAATATCTAAACCAGAATCAGTTTCATCTAAGATGGCTAATTTTGGCTCTAACATTGCCATTTGAAAAATCTCATTACGTTTCTTTTCTCCTCCAGAAAAACCTTCGTTTAGAGAACGAGATAAAAATTTACGGTCTATTTCTAATAATTCAGATTTCTCACGAATCATTTTTAACATGTCTTTTGCTGGCATGTCTTCTAAACCTTTTGCTTTACGAGTTTCGTTAATAGCAGTTTTAATAAAGTTAGTTACAGAAACTCCAGGAATTTCTACAGGATATTGAAAAGATAAAAACACACCATTATGTGCTCTTTCTTCTGGTGCTAATTCGCTAATATCTTCACCATTTAATTCTATAGTTCCAGCAGTAACTTCGTAATCTTCTTTACCAGCAATAATATTAGCCAATGTACTTTTTCCAGCACCATTAGGTCCCATAATTGCATGAACTTCTCCTGCTTTTACTTCTAAATTCAATCCTTTTAAAATTGATTTATCGTCTATACTTGCTTGTAAATTTTCTATTTTTAACATCGCTTTCTGCGTTTATTTTTTTAATATATTTTCTAATCTTTTAAAATCTATTGGAGAGTGCTGAATAATAACTTCTGCATTTTTTTCTTTTGCAAAAGCTTCAAACTTATTCATACTTTCTATAGTTTGTGCTGCGTCATAATTAAATGAAGGCACACCTTTGTTTGTTCTGTTTTCTTGAAAATGATATAAATCTCCTGTTAACAGAATTGGCTTTTCTAAACCTAAATCTACATATAAAGATTGGTGCCCAATTGTATGACCTGGTGTATATTTTATAATTACAGTTCCGTCTCCAAAAACATCATAATCTCCGTTTAATTTTTTAACGTTTGTTAAAGCAGTTAAAGCAGCATTTTTGGTTTTTAAAGTATCACCAACATTAGCATTGTATTCATTTTCTTGAACCAACCATGTTGCATCTTTCATTAAGTTTGCATGTCCTGAATGATCAAAATGAGAATGAGACATTGCAAAGTATTTAAAATCTTCAACTTTAAAACCAATAGTTTTTAATTGATTTACTAATGAATCTGGTCTTTGAATTCTATAAACTCCACTTGGCTCATCAAAAGGTTCTGGCATTACCAATTGTTCTGGCAAACCAGCATCCCACATTAAGTTTCCTTTTGGATGTGAAATTACATAATAGGCATCTGTAAATTGTTTAGTTTGGCCAGTATACGTTGTGTCTTGCGAAAAAACTTCTAATTTTTTTACTAAAATAGAACCACCAACCAACTGAAATAATTTAACTTCTGGTTTTAATACTTCTTCAACTTTTTTTTCTGAATTTTTACAACTTACAATTGCTAAACCAAGAAATAATAAAATAATTTTTTTCATCTCTTTTTATTTTTTATCCTACAGAACCTTCTAAAGAAATTTCCAATAATTTTTGAGCTTCCACAGCAAATTCCATTGGTAATTTATTTAATACTTCTTTACTAAACCCGTTTACAATTAAAGCAATTGCTTTTTCTGTATCTATACCACGTTGGTTACAGTAAAATAATTGGTCTTCACCAATTTTACTTGTAGTTGCTTCGTGTTCTATTTGTGCAGATTTGTTTTTTACTTCTATATAAGGAAACGTGTGTGCGCCACAATCATTCCCCATTAATAAAGAATCACATTGAGAGAAATTTCGAGCGTTTTCTGCTCTTGCATTAATCTGAACCAATCCTCTATAAGAGTTTTGAGATTTACCTGCAGAAATACCTTTAGAAATAATGGTAGACTTAGTGTTTTTACCTAAGTGAATCATTTTTGTACCTGTATCTGCTTGCTGATGATTGTTTGTTACTGCAATAGAGTAAAATTCACCTACAGAATTGTTTCCTTTTAAAATACAAGAAGGGTATTTCCAAGTTACCGCAGAACCAGTTTCTACTTGTGTCCAAGAAATTTTAGCATTTGTTTCGCAAATACCTCTTTTAGTTACAAAGTTATAAACCCCACCTTTTCCTTCTTTATTACCAGGATACCAGTTTTGTACTGTAGAATATTTAATTTCTGCGTCATCCATTGCAACTAATTCTACAACAGCTGCGTGTAATTGGTTTTCATCTCTACTTGGTGCAGTACAACCTTCTAAATAAGAAACATAACTTCCTGCATCTGCAACAACTAGTGTTCTTTCAAATTGTCCTGTTCCACCTTCATTAATTCTAAAATAAGTAGATAATTCCATTGGGCAACGAACACCTTTTGGAATGTAACAGAAAGATCCATCAGAAAAAACTGCCGAATTTAATGCTGCATAAAAGTTATCTGTTGTTGGTACAACAGTTCCTAAATATTTTTTAACCAATTCTGGATGTTCTTGAATTGCTTCTGAAATTGGCATAAAAATAATACCTTTTTCTCCTAATGTTTTTTTAAATGTAGTAGCTACAGAAACAGAATCCATAACAATATCTACAGCAACATTAGCTAATTTTTTTTGTTCGTCTAAAGAAATTCCTAAACGTTTAAAAGTGTCTAATAATTCTGGATCTACTTCGTCTAAAGAATTTAATTTAGGTTTTTGTTTTGGAGCAGAGTAATAAGCAATGTCTTGAAATTTTGGTTTGTCGTAATTAACATTTGCCCAATCTGGTTCTTCCATTTTTTCCCAAACTCTGTAAGCTTCCAAACGCCATTCAGTCATCCATTCTGGCTCATTTTTCTTCTTAGAAATTGCGCGAACAACATCTTCACTTAATCCTACAGGAAATGTATCACTTTCTATATCTGTATAAAAACCGTACTTATATTCTTGGGTTTCTAATTCTTTTTCTAAATCTTCTTCTGTATACTTTGACATCTTTTTTTCTAATTTTTAAAGTGAAAATGACTCTCCACAACCGCAAGTTCTATTTGCGTTTGGATTGTTAAAAACAAATCCTTTTCCGTTTAAACCTCCAGAATATTCTAAAGTTGTTCCTACTAAATATAAAAAACTCTTTTTATCAACAATAATTTTTACATCATTCTCTTCAAAGACTTTATCGTTTTCTTCTTTTTTATTATCGAAAGTTAAATCGTAAGATAAACCTGAACAACCACCACTTTTTACACCAACACGAACATAATCGGTTACTGCATTAAAGCCATCGTCAGTCATTAATTCTACGACTTTCTTTTTCGCTGTGTCTGAAACTTTTATCATAATTTTAAATAGATTAAATCTAAATTGTCTGCAAATATACAATATAAGTCGAAGAATAACGAAGAACTTTCATTGTGAAACTTAATAAAACAATTGGTTTTATCGATTACTTCTGAAAGGCAGTATTACTTGTAAAACTGAAGTCTGAAAGTGATGTTAGAAAAGCCTTTAAATCTGCTTTGTCTTTTGTGGATAAATTTACGCCTCCTTGGTCTATTTTTTTCATTAGAGGATCTATGGTTGAAGATCTTTGTAAACCTTCTGAATAATGGTTTATAACCTCATCTAAAGTAGCAAACCTACCATCGTGCATATAGGGCGCAGTAAAGGTTAGGTTTCTTAGAGATGGCGATTTAAATTTTCCATTATCATTTGGGTCTCCTGTTATTTTTCCTAAACCTAAATCAGAAAAAACAGTATCTAAACCATTGTTGTGAAACTTATTATCTGTCCAAAGAGGATTGTTGTTACTGCCATGACAATGAAAGCAATCTCCTTTTGCCTCATCCATAAAAACATTAAATCCGTTTTTTTCACTAGATGTTAATGTTGTTTCTCCTCGTAAATATTTATCAAATTTAGAACTACCAGAAATTAATGTTCTTTCAAATTGTGCAATTGCTTTAGTAACCAAAATAGAATCTATTTTTTCTGTACCAAAAGCTTCTTTAAACAAAGTTCTGTATGTAGAATTTTGTGATAATTTATCTGCAACAATTGTCCAGTTTGCATGCATTTCTAAAGGATTAGAAACGGGTTCTAAAGCTTGTTTTTCTAGACTAAATTCTTTTCCATCCCAAGCAAAACGTTCATCAAAATTCCAAGCTAAATTAAATAAAGGCATGGTGTTTCTGGTCCCTAAATTACCAGCTATTCCATTACTAAATTGTTTGTTGTCTGTAAAAGATTTTTGTGGATTATGACAAGTTGCACAAGATTGAGAATTATCTCCAGAAAGTATTTTATCGAAAAACAATTTCTTTCCTAGTGCAACACCTTCTTCTGTTAAAGGATTGTTTGCAGGAATTATTGGTGCAATTAATTTGTCTGCAAAAAGTATTGGAATTTCTAAATTATAAGGAATAGGGGTATAAATTTCTTCTTCCTTTGACGCGCAATTCATCAAAAGTAAAAAAGTAAAAATATATACTAGATTATCTTTCATTTAATTAATTTATTTCACCCAAACTAAAAACAGATTTCCCATTTGCACTCATCATTTTTTGGGCTTCAAAATTTGGCATTAAAATAGTATTTAGTTCATTTAAATTCCAAATATTAGGGTTTTTAAACCATTCTGCAACATTCATTTTAATCTCAATTTCTGTATTACTTGTAATTTCTATGGTTCCTAAATCTACTTCAAAAGAAGTGTCTTCAAATTTTAAATTATTAGTATCTGTATTATCTACAGCTCTAATTGTGTGGTAATTAAAACCGGATTCTAAATTCTTAGTGTTTAAGAATTTTCCATCGAATTGCATATAATGATAACCACCACCTAGCATACCAGGAACATTAAAATTTACGGAATTTAAATCTTGATATGCGCCATCTATATTGTCTTCGTCTGAAAAACCAAACCTAAATTTTAACTGATATGTACCAGGAGTAAAATCTGAGATAGCAATAAAATTTTCAGAATTTTCGTTAACATCAATTAATTTATAATTCTTAAAATTGATAAAACTAATATTAGAGATTAGATATCGTAATTTTTCTATACTTATTTTGTCTCCGTTTTGGTTTGTAAATTTAAGAGTATTAAAGTCTTTATTTGTAATTGCTATTCCGTTCCAATTATGTGTAAATTTTAAAGTTACCATTTGTTGTTCTGGAAAAACACAACAATCTTTTTCGTCTTTACAATTTATAAAAAGTGCAAAACACACAACTAATAAACATAAGTATTTTTTCATTTTATTTCAATTATTAAAGCATCTGTAAATCCTTTATTTTCTTTAATATCTTGGTTAGAACTACTACTTTCTCCAACAGCAATAATTGTATTGTTTTCTAGTTCTGTTACACCGTATAAAAAGTCTATTTCAGAACCGCCAAATGTTTTTTGCCAAAGTAGTTTTCCGTTTTCATCAATTTTTAAAATTAAAGCATCATTTTGTCCTTTGTTTTCAAAATTAGCATCTAAACTTCTAGAACTTCCTGCAATTAAGAAACCATTGCCTTGTGTTTTTGTAATTGCTCTAGCTACATCAAAACTTGTTCCTCCAATTGTTTTTTCCCAAATTAGATTTCCTTCTGTAGAAATTTTAATAATCCAAATATCTGCAGCACCATTGTTTATAGCAATATCTTTGTTGTTACTTCTAGTATCGCCAACAATTAAAAAATTACCATCTTTTGTGTTTGTAATAGCTCTTGCCTCGTCTATTTCTGAGCCACCAAAACTTTTTTCCCAGATAATATTTCCTACAGGTGAAATTTTGATAATCCAAAAATCATAAGTTCCTTTATTGTTAGAAATATTAAAATCGTTACTGTCTGATGAACCCGCAATTATAAAGTTGTTATTTTGGGTTTCAATAATTCCTAAAGGTGTGTCTGTAAAAGAGCCACCAAAAAACTTACTCCATTGTAAATTACCAGAATTATCTGTTTTTATTACCCAATAATCTCCACCAGCATGATTAATTGCTGCCGATTTTGCATTTCCATTACCACCAGAAGCAGAAACATCTAAAACACCTGTTATTAAAAAACCACCATCTTTAGTTTCTAGTAAAGTTGTACCATAATCTGCACCTAAAAAACCAAAAGATTTCTCCCAAAGCAAGTTTCCGTTATTAGAGATTTTTAACAACCAAAAATCTTGCGAACCTGCATTTGAAGAAACATCTATGTCTGTACTTTTAGAATAACCTAAAACCGCAAAATTACCGTCTTTGGTTTGTATAATATCAGCAGCTCTATCATCTTCAGATCCGCCAAATGTTTTTTGCCATTCTAAAGAATTATCTGAAGAAAATTTAGAGATTAAAAAGTCGAAAGAATCGTTTGTTTTATTAGAAATGTCGCCATTATTACTTTGGGTAAAACCAGCAGTAATGTAGCCGCCGTTTATTGTTTTTTCTACGGAATAAAAAGCATCATTTTTACTGCCACCAATAGTGTTTATATTTATTTCTGTAGTATTTTCTTCAATAAAAAGCCCTTCTTTATTTGTGCAATTTAATAGAAAAAAGACGCTGAATAGAAGATAAATGTTTTTCACTAATAATTAAGTTTTACTTTTTCTAACAACAAATAAACCACGGTTTATATCGCTAATAATAATGTTTCCACTTGGTAAATATGGGTACACATTCCAAGCGCCATTAAAAGCTGTATTGTTGTTTTCTGGATAGGTATCAAAAAAACCAACTTCTGTAAAGTTTTTGTTATCAATATCTGAAATGTCTATAATTCTTATGCCAGCAGTGTAATTTGCTTGAAAAAACAGGTTTCCTTTTACGTAGCCATTATGATCTATTGCTGCTGTTTGCCCAGAATAATCGAAATGATGAACTGGATTGTCTAAATCTGTAAAATCGAAAATAATAGTTCTTGTATTTAACCCTTTATCTCTTTCATCTAATTCGTCTCCTAAAATAAAATATTTAAAGTCTTCTGTAAACCAACCTTGATGTGTGTAACCAATATTTGCATAACTTATAGAAGATATTTTAGTTGGGTTTTCTTTATCTGTAACATCTACAATTACAACTTCAGTTTCATTACTACCAATTAAAATTTCTTTATCTGTATAATCTGTATCTGGTCCTTTATAAGTTACCACTTGTGCATCATGAGAGTAGTTTTCGAAACCACCTTCATCTACAGGTTTAAAAGGGTTTTCTAGATTTATAAATAAAGGCCCACCTTTATAAGTGCCAGTTCTTGTTGTGCCAACTGGGTAGGCATAACCAGTATCTTCATTAATAACTATATTATGTGCGCTACCAAAATTGGTATACTCTTTATCTGCCGTAAATTCTACAGGAATAAATGTAATGCCTCTTAATTTATTTAAATTAAATATTTGCATTCCATGATTTGGAGCTTCACTAACAATGTAAGCAAAATCGTTATGTATTTTAACATCTCTCCAAAGGCTATTTTCTGTTCTAGACTTTAAAAAACCTAGAATTTTTGCATCTGCTGGGTCTGTAATATCTATAAAAGACACACCTTTGTTGGTACACATTATAGCATATTCTTTATTAGTTATAGAATCTACCCAACCCCAAGAATCATTACCAACAGTATCTGCTCCTGCAAGTTCTTCTAAAGAAATATGAGTAAGTAAATCATAATCATTACAAGGAAATTCTCCTGCTAAACCATTCTCGCACTTTGCAATTGGATTTATAATAACTTGTTCTTCAACAGGAAAAACATCTTTTTTAGAACAACTAATTATAATTAAAGCGAATATGAAAAGACTTTTTTTTATCATTTTTACTAATTTATAAAGTATAGAGTGTGTTTTATTATGATAACGTAATTATTGTTTTTTAGTACTTACAGACTCTACAATCAAAAATAGTGATATTATTTTTACTTCTCTGTTAAAGGAACTCTGTAATTTTTAAGAATGTAAGTATCTTTGCAGTATGTTAGAAGATAAAAACACACAAAAAACGTCGTTAGCTGAACTTGGTGAGTTTGGTTTAATAAATCATATTACTCAATATTTTAAGATTGAAAATTCATCTACAATAAAAGCTATTGGTGATGATGCTGCAGTTTTAGACGCTTCAGAAAAGCAAACTTTAGTTACAACAGATTTGTTAATAGAAGGTGTACATTTCGATTTAAGTTACATGCCTTTAAAACATTTAGGTTATAAAGCTGTAATGGTTAATTTATCTGATGTGTATGCAATGAATGGTGTTGCAGAACAAATTACAGTTTCTATAGCAGTTTCTAACAGATTTCCTTTAGAAGCAATAGAAGAGTTGTATGCAGGAATTCAGTTAGCTTGTGAAACTTATAATGTAGATTTAATTGGTGGAGATACAACATCTTCTACCAAAGGAATTTTAATTTCTGTTACAGCAATTGGTAAAGCCGAAAAAGAAGAAGTTGTTTATAGAAACGGAGCAAAAGAAACCGATTTAATTGTAGTTACTGGAGATTTAGGAGCAGCTTATTTAGGATTACAAGTTTTAGAAAGAGAAAAGCAAGTTTTTAAGGTAGACCCAAACAATCAGCCAGATTTAGATAATTACACGTATTTAATAGAGCGTCAATTAAAACCAGAAGCACGTAAAGATGTTGCAGGTTTATTAAAAGAATTAGGTATTAAACCAACTTCTATGATAGATATTTCGGATGGCCTTTCGTCTGAAATTATGCACATTTGTTCGCAATCTAAAGTGGGTTGTAAAATATATGAAGATAAGTTACCATTAGACCCTCAAGTAATTTCTACTTGTGAAGAATTTGAATTAGATTCTACAATGGTTGCTTTAAGTGGAGGTGAAGATTACGAATTACTTTTTACAGTGCCAATTGCAGATTTTGATAGTATTAAAGGAAATCCTAATTTTTCTATTATTGGACATGTTACTGCAGAAAGCCAAGGTTTAAATTTGGTTACAAGAGCAAACCAAGAAATAGAATTAAAAGCACAAGGTTGGAATCCTTTAAAAGGAGAATAATTTTAATAAAAAATACAGTTATAAAAAAAAGCGCAAATTTTAATTTGCGCTTTTTTTATGTTTGTGACTTAAAACTTAAAAGAGTTTTATTTTAATTAGTTGTGTTAATTTTTTCTTCAACACCTAAATTATATTTCTTTAAATTTTCTGTTTTTTTAGTACCTAAATTAACAGTTTTCCAATAACCATGCTTTAAGTTATTTTTGTAATTTCCTTCTGTAATTAAAACATTTTTTTGGTTGTAAAGTAAATATTTACCATGTTTTAAATTTTTAGAATATTGTATTATTTCTTTTGGATTACCATTTTCGTAAAACACAATATAGCTACCAGATAAAAAACCATTTTCATAATTTTTTTCTAAAGTAACTATGTTATTTTCGTTGGTAGATTTGCATTTTCCTGTAAAAGGAATATTGTCTTTAAAAGCAGATTTATTATTAGCACCTTGCATTGTTAAAGAACTACAGTTTTCAGAAAATCCTTTTTCTTCTTCTTGAGCAAATGCTACAACAGAAACAAGTAAAAATAGAGTAAGTGTAAGTTTTTTCATATTACGAATTTAATGATTTTTTTAATTTAAAGCTATATTATTTTTTAATGAAACCCTTTAAAGTCTCAATTAACTCTTCTTTATTTTCTATGTGACTCATGTGTCCGTTAGGGAAAACTACAAATTCAGACGTTGTTTTTTTAGCTTCTGCTAAAGATATTTCAAAATTTAAAACAGGATCTTTTTCACCAATAATTATTAATTTTTTAAAACTGTTTTCAGTTAAAATATTATTTCTATTTGGGCGAATTCTCATGCCTTCTTGTGCAGCAATATAGCCTTGTATTGGTGTTTGTAAAGCTTCTTTTAAAGAAGTTTCCATTTCATCTTTATGTAGTGTTTTACTTTTCTCGCCAAACAAATTGGCAAAAGACATTCTTACCATATTTGTAAAGTTATTTTGTATCATTTTGTTAGCGCGCAATCTTAATGTTTTACGTTCATCATCATCTTCATTAGAAGTAGAATTCATTAAACATAAACCTTTTACTTTCTGCGGATTTTTCTCTGCAAAAGCCAATGCAACATAACCGCCTAAGGAATGCCCAATTAGAATACATTTTCTAATTCTTAAATGTTTTAAAACGGCATTTATAGTTTCTGCAAACACTTCCATAGAATGCATATAACCTAAACAATCGCTTTTTCCATGACCTAATAAATCTATCGTAATAATTCTGTTTCTTTTAGAAAGTTCTGGTGTAATTTTATGCCACATAGTAGTGTTTTCTAAAAAACCATGAATTAAAACTATGGCAGTTCCTTTTCCTTCATCAGTATAAAAAATATTAGCATTTTTATATTCTAAAATCATAAGCACAAATATAAGGTTTGATTCGTTTTTAGAAATCTAAAACATCATAAAGTATTTACTATATTTGGTGAGAATTCATTATAAATTAATCTTATGCTTTTTAGAAAAATAACAATTTTACTTCTCTTTGTTCTTTCAGTTAGTATTAAAGCTCAAATTAAAGAAAAACAACTAGACAAATTAGTAGAAGAAACTTTAAAAACCTTTGATGTTCCTGGTATTTCTGTAGGTGTTTTAAAAGACGGAGAAATTGTTTATGCAAAAGGGCATGGAGTTCGTTCTCTTACCAATAAGAAAGAAATGAATAAAAACACTTTGGTTGGTGTTGCTTCTAATAGTAAAGGTTTTACTTGTTTTGCGTTGGCAATGATGGTAGATGAAGGAAAACTAAATTGGGATGATAAAGTAAGAAAACACATTCCAGAATTTCAATTATACGATGCTTGGGTAACAGAACAATTTACTGTTAGAGATTTGGTAACTCACAGAAGTGGAATGGCATTAGGAGCAGGAGATTTAATGTTTTTTCCTGAAGGAAACGATTTTACAGTAACAGACGTTATTAGTAATGTAAAATACCTAAAACCAGAAACTTCATTTAGAAGTAAGTTTGCTTATAATAACAATATGTTTATAATTGCTGGCGAAGTTTTAAAACGAGTTAGTGGGCTTTCTTGGGAAGAGTTTATTGAGCAAAAAATTATGAAGCCTGTTGGTATGAACAACAGTAAAGCGTCATATAATAGAGTTACAAACAGAACAAATATTATAGATGCACATACAAGAACAGAAGGGAAAGTTATTCAAATTCCACATGATTGGAGCGAAACTGCAAATGCTGCTGGTGGTATTGTAAGTAACGTAAATGATATGCTTACATGGGCAAATTTTTTAATGAATGATGCTGTAACTTCTAACGGAAAAAGATTGTTAAGCGAAACACAATTTCATGAACTTTGGCAACTACAAACACCACTTAAAGTTGGTAAAAACGATAGTTACAACTCTAACTTTAAAGGTTATGGTTTAGGTTGGTTTTTAACAGATGTAAAAGGTGGTTATAAACAAGTATATCATACAGGAGGTTTGTTGGGTACAGTAACTCAATTTACAATGATTCCTGAATTAGATTTGGCAATTATAGTTCTTACAAATCAAATGAACGGAAACGCATTTAATACTATTACAAACACGATAAAAGATAGTTATTTAGGGTATAAAGATAGAAATTGGCTAAAAAACTACGGAGATAAGAATGCTAATTATTTAAAATATAATGACAGTATAAAAGCAAGTGTTTTTAAAACTGTAGAAGCAGCTAAAACAGATAAAGGTTTACCAAAACCAAATCAGATTGTAGGTACTTATAAAGACAATTGGTTTGGTGATGTTGTTATTTCTTTCAACGGAAATAAATATAGTATAAAAAGTAAACGTTCTACAGATATTATAGGAGAATTGTTGCCTTATAACCAAACAACATATGTTGCAAAGTGGAATAATAGAAGTTTTGATGCAGATGTTTTTGTAAACTTTACTTTTAATGAAAAAGGAAATGCAACTGGTGCAACCATGAAATTTGTAGCTCCAATTACAGATTTTAGTTTCGATTTTGAACATTTAAACCTAATTAAACAAAACTAATTTTGAGTAAAACAAAAGAAATTTGGATTGCAGGTTTTGCACTCTTTTCGTTATTTTTTGGTGCAGGAAATTTAATTTTACCTCCAACTTTGGGTGTAAAATCTGGTGTAGATTGGTGGATTGTTGTTTTAGGATTTATCTTAACAGCTATTGCAATTCCTATTTTAGCAATTTTTGCACACGCAAAATTACAAGGTACTTTGTATGATTTTGGTAAGAAAGTTTCACCAGCATTTAGTACACTCTTTTGTTTTCTAATTTACATTATTGCAATTGCAATACCATCTCCAAGAACCGCTGCAGTAACACATGAAATGGCAATTCAACCATTTTTCGATTCTCCAGCAATTTTAACAAGTATTGTTTACTTTGTTTTGGTATTTTTATTTGCAGTAAACAGATCTAGAATAATTGGTTTAATTGGTAAGTTTTTAACGCCAGTAATTGTTATTATTTTATTGGTAATTATAGGAATTGCTTTCTTTACTTCTTCAGGAGAATTAGCGGTATCTACATTCAAAAATCCTTTTATAGATGGCGCTTTAGAGGGGTATCAAACTTTTGATGCTATTGCAGGTGTTGTTGTTGGTGCTGTTATTATTATTTCTTTAGACTATAGCAATCACAATAGCTTTAGCGAAAGAAGAAGACTAATTAGAAAAGCGGGTTTAATTGCAGGAATAGGTTTGTTATTAATTTATGGAGGTTTAATTTTAAGCGGCGCTTTATTTTCTTCTACTTTTGCAGAAAATGCAAGTAGAATAGAAGTTCTATCTGGTTTAAGTACACAAACTTTAGGTAATTTTGGTACTACTTTTTTAAGTATTTTGGTTGCCTTAGCTTGTTTTACAACAGCTGTTGGTATTGTAACAGGAACAGCAGATTATATAAAAGGAATTTGTAATAACTCTAAAACGGCTTACATAGCTACAGCAGCAGTCTGTGCTATAATAGGTATTATTGTTGGTAGTTATAATGTTGGTTTTATTATTGATGTTGCTGTACCTGCATTAATGTTCTTGTACCCAATAACAATTATGCTTATTTTACTAAATGTTGTACCAGACCAATATGCGTCTAAACTTGTTTTTAGAGGGGTTATTTTGGTGACTTTTATTTTCAGTATTCCAGATTTTTTAGGTTTTATAATTCCAAGAGAAAACTTAACAGGTATTAAAAGTATTATTCCTTTAGCAGAACACAGTTTGGGTTGGGTGTTGCCTGCATTAATTGTGTTTTTATTGTTAAATCTGAAAACTTTTACGACTAAAGTAGCAGATTAAATACTTTATGGCAATTCAGGATATTACAAAATACTCTTTTCAGAATACTTTTTCTTTAAGTACAGTTGCTTTTG
>CAXBIR010000024.1:0-34055 GCA_963975825.1 uncultured Polaribacter sp. | reverse complement strand
GTGTTATAAGTTATGATGTATTTAGAAACGGAACTAACATTGCAACAGTTTCTAATAACTTTTACACAGCTACTAATTTGCTAGAAAACACCAGTTATACATTTAACGTAAAAGCTAATGATGCAGCTGGTAACACATCTAACAATAGTAATTCATTAAACATTACTACTTCGGCTGCGCCAACTTGTTCAGACGGAATACAAAATGGAGATGAAACAGGGATTGATTGTGGAGGAACTTCATGTACACCTTGTCAAAATTCTGATGTTGTTTTAAATGAAGGTTTTTTTGAAACTGGTTTAGATAATTGGTCTGATGGAGGCTCTGATTGCGCAAGAATCTCAACTTCTAATTCTTACGAAGGTTCTTATTCTATTAGATTAAGAGATAATTCTGGTACAGGTTCTGCAATGACTCTATCTAACGTAAACTTAACCCCTTATACTCAAGTTAGCGTTAACTTTTTCTTCTATGCAAATAGTATGGAAACAGGAGAAGATTTTTGGGTACGTTTCTACAATGGTTCTTCTTGGACAACAGTACAAACTTATGCAAGAGGAACAAATTTTGATAACAACACTTACTATGAAGCAACCGTAGTTCTAAATGCTGCAGATTATAATTTTGCTTCTAATTCTGGGTTTAGGTTTCAAAATGATGCTTCTGGTAATAATGATCAAGTTTACATAGATCAAGTTACAGTTACAGGTTCTACAAACAATTCTTCTGTAAACAAACTAGAAACTTTAAATTCATTTAACAATTCTTCTGTAGAAAACTTTGGAAATAATCTTTTTGGAGACATTATTATTTATCCAATTCCTGCAAAAAATATATTAAATGTAAATTCTAGTTATAATTTTAAAAATGAATATAAAATAATAGACATCGCAGGTAAAACAATCTTAAAAGGAAAATTGAATAATAATACAATTGATATTTCAAGATTAAAAATTGGGGTCTATTTTATTGAATTACATGACGAAGAAGAAACAGTAATAGAAAAATTTATAAAAAAATAAAACACAAAAAACTAAACAACAGTATTTTAAACAAACGCTTATCCCTGAATTCAGGGATAAGCACCCCTGAATTCAGGGGTTTAAAAAAAACACTGTTTTCAGGGATTGACAATAAAGTTATTTCCTCTTATTTTTACAATATCAAAAGTCATTTAGTTAGCACCCCTAATGCGACCCCTAAAAATTAAATGATTCAAAAACCCAAGCCTTTTGCTTGGGTTTTTTGTTTCTTTGTAAAAAAATACAAATAGTGAATTATTTATCAGTAGAAAATATATCTAAAGCATACGGAGAACGCATCTTATTTGAAGACATCTCTTTTGGAATTAACAAAGATCAGAAAGTTGCTTTTGTTGCAAAAAACGGAAGTGGTAAAACTTCTATCTTAAATATTATTGCTGGCTTAGACGTACCAGATTCTGGGCAAGTGGTTAGTAGAAAAGGAATTTCTATTGCTTACTTAGCTCAAAAAGATGATATAAACCCAGATTTAACAATTGAAGAAACCATTTTTGCTACTGATAATAAAATTCTTACAATTGTTAATCAATACGAAAAAGCTTTAAAAAATCTTGACGATACAGATGCATATCAAGCTGCATTTGATTTAATGGACCAACATAATGCTTGGGATTTTGAAACACAATACAGACAAATTTTATCTAAATTAAAGTTAGATAATCTTAGTTTAAAAGTTGGCGCACTTTCTGGAGGACAAAGAAAACGCCTTTCTTTAGCTATTGTTCTTATTAATAAACCAGATTTATTAATTCTAGATGAACCTACAAATCATTTAGATTTAGAAATGATAGAATGGTTAGAGGCATTTTTTGCAAAAGAAAAAATAACATTATTTATGGTAACGCATGATCGTTACTTTTTAGAACGTGTTTGTAATGAAATTTTAGAATTAGACGAGGGTAAAATTTATAAATACAAAGGTAATTACTCTTATTACCTTCAAAACAAAGAAGAACGTTTAGCTTTAGAAGCAACCAATTTAGGTAAAGCAAAAAGTTTATTTAAAAAAGAATTAGAATGGATGCGAAAGCAACCAAAAGCAAGAACTACAAAATCTAAATCTAGAACAGACGATTTCTATCAGATTAAAGAAAACGCGCATCAGCGTAGAAAAGATCATCAAGTTCAATTAGAAATTAATATGGAACGTTTAGGAAGTAAAATTCTTGAACTTCATAAAGTGTATAAATCATTTGGAGATAAGAAAATTTTAGATGGCTTCGATTATGTTTTTAAAAGAGGAGAAAGAATTGGTATTATTGGTAAAAATGGTACAGGTAAATCTTCATTTTTAAATATAATTACAGAAAAAGCACCATTAGATGCTGGTAAAGTTGTTTTAGGAGAAACTGTAAAATTTGGTTATTACACCCAAGCAGGTATTACTATAAAAGAAGGGCAAAAGGTTATTGAAGTTGTTAAAGAATTTGGAGAAGAAATTCCTTTAGCAAAAGGTAGAAGAATTTCTGCTTCTCAACTTTTAGAACGTTTCTTATTCGATAAGAAAAAACAGTATGATTTTGTTGAAAAACTGTCTGGAGGAGAACAAAAACGTTTGTATTTATGTGCAGTTTTAATTCAGAACCCTAACTTTTTAATTTTAGATGAACCTACAAATGACTTAGATGTTGTTACTTTAAATGTCTTAGAAAACTTTTTATTAGATTACCCTGGAAACTTATTAGTTGTTTCTCATGATAGGTATTTTATGGATAAAATTGTAGATGCTCTTTTTGTTTTTAGAGGTGAAGGTGTTGTAGAGAATTTCCCCGGAAATTACTCAGACTTTAGAGCCTACGATGGTTCTGCACCAAAAGAAATTGCAGAAAAAACTACCGCAAAAAAAGAAGAAAAAAAACCAGTTAAAAAAGCCAATAAAAATGCGCTAACTTTTGATGAAAAAAGAGAGTTTGGTGCTTTAGAGGGCGATATAGAAAAACTTCAAAAAAAGAAAGCAACTATAGAAAATCAATTTTTAAATGTTGAAATTGCTACTGATGATATTGCTAAAAAATCTGAAGAGCTTCAAAAAATAATTGAAACATTAGAACAAAAAGAAGAGCGTTGGTTTGAACTTTCTATGAAATTAGAAGATTAATTTACGCTAACAATATCTGTTTCTTTTAGTAATTCTTGATTATTAAATCTAAGAAAAACCTGAGCAACTGCAATGGTATCTTTTTCACAATAATCTACAATTCTTTGAATATTTTTTTCATGGTAGTACACTCGTGCTACCTCACTTCCATCGATATCATCTTTTGGAGAAGGAATACCTAAAATTGATGTTAAAAGTTTTAAAGAAGTATAATGTTTATAATCTCCAAACTTCCACAATTCTAAAGTATCTAAATGCGAAACTTCCCATGGTTTTTTTCCAAATAAATTTAATTTTTTAGGCAATTCTATTTGATGAACAATCATTCTTCTGGCAATAAAAGGAAAATCGAATTCTTTACCATTATGTGCACACAAAACATGCGCAGGTTTAGAAAAATGACTATTTAATAAAACCTTAAATTCTTTTAAAAGTTTGGCTTCATCATCACCAAAAAAAGAAGTCACCCTAAATTGATTTACATTATTGCTTTCAACAAAGAAACCTACAGAAATACATATTATTTTCCCAAATTCTGCCCAAATACCTGCACGTTCATAGAATTCTTCTGCAGTAAATTCTTCTTTTCTTTGATATTGCGTTTTTTTACTATAAAATTCTTGGGTTTCTTTGGTTAAATTATTCCAGTTCTCTTCTTGTGGTACTGTCTCAATATCTAAAAACAAGATATTGTTTAGCTTCATTTTTAAATTCATCTTTTTCTTTTTCTCTCTAAATATACAAAAAAAAGCCTCGAAATTAATCGAAGCTTTAGTGTAAGAAATTTTATAAATATAAAATTATATTATCTAATTACTAGTTTTTTAGTAGCTGTTTTACCATCTTCAGTAACTTTTAGAATATAAATTCCTGAATTAATTGCAGAAACATCTACTAAATATTTTGTACCAGAAAAACCAGTTGTTAAAACTCTTTTTCCTAAAACATTAAAAATATTTATTGTCTTTTTAGCATTGCTATTACTAGAAACTGTAAATTCTTTTTTAGTAATTGGGTTAGGGTATGTTGCAAAACCTAAGATACCATTTCTTTCTAAAGAAGCAGTTGCCATCGTATAAGTTCCTATTGGCAAAGGCATTGTTGCTGTTGCATTATTTGTACCACCTTTTAAACCATCTTTACTAAAAGACCAATTTTCTAATGTAAAAACAGTTCCTTCTGGACTAGAGTTGTTATTTCTATAAGCCCAACCATCTAAATATTCCCAAGCTTCACCTGAACCATCTGTATCTACATCTCCAAAAACATCTATAATTTGACCGTTTTCATATAATTCTATAGAATCATCTCCATTTATACTAACTGTACCTGTTGTATATGTTGGCGCCATACCAAAGAAAGTTTCAAAGTTTGTAGCTTCTGTAGAAACATATATAAAAGTACCTGCACTAACTGCATCTGAAGGAAAAGAAAACCCAATATTACCTGCTGAAGACCCACCTCCATTAGCAACTGAACTAATACCAAATAAACTTAAATCTGCGATATCTTTTAAAACATAAATTTCAACACCTTTTGGCGTTCCACCTGATAATGTAGCGTCGTAAACTCCAGTAATCATTAAGCTATTAGTAACTGCTCCAAAAACTTTACCATTTACAGCAATTGTTTTATCTGCAACACCTGTAGAAGACAATGTTATATCTCCCATATAATTACCCGTTACTAAATCACTTTTTAAACGAATGTAGATTATATCTTCTACCTTGCCTGAAGATTGAACCACCTCTACTGATGAAGTAAAACCTGATCCAGAAGTTAAAGAAACCTCATAATTTTCTGGTGCTGCTATTACAAGATTTGTAGTTAAAAATAAACCTTCTACAGTGAATGTCTGTTCATCAGAAGGCCCTTCATTACTAACAACATATGTAAAGTCATTAAAAAATTCTACAAAAGAAAATTGTGGGTCTGCAGGACTAATTTCTCCTTCTAAACCTATTGTTTTAGAAGTTACTCCTGTAGATGCAATACTTACATCTCCTGAATATGAATTAACAGTTAAACCAGATTTTAATCTAACATATACTGATGTAGAGCTTACTGATCCAGAAACCTGTATTAATGAAACCATTTGTGTATAAGTACCATCTGAAGTAAGAGATACTTCAAAATTTGTTGGAGCAGATATCGTAATATCAGATGTTAAGTTTGTTCCTTCTACATTAAAAAATTTAGCTTCAGATGGACCATTTCCTTCAAAATAATCTAAACCAGAAACAGCAGAACCAACATTAATTTCTGGATCTGAAGAAGCTACTGCTAAATAAGTACCTACAGGAAAAACTGAAGAACACTCTGCATTTGTACCACTATCATCAGTTTTATCACAACCATCTAAAGCATTTTTACCACTAAAAATCCATTCAGAAGAATCAAAAGTTGCATTTGGACCTGAACCATCTTTTCTATAAGCCCAACCATCTAAATGTTCCCAATCTTTATTAGTTCCATTTTCACCAATCACTCCAATAGAATCTTCTACAACTCCATTCTTATATAGGATTACAGTATCGTTTCCATTAACGTTAACAACATTATTTTCATATTCTGGTGTAACGCCTAAATATTGAATAAAACCAGCAGAACTACCTGTAGTTGCTAGATAAAAATAAGTACCTGCTTCAATCTCATCATTAGGAAAAGTATATTCTACACCTCCTGCAGCAGCACCATTTCCAGCACTTTCAATACCATAAATACTTAAATCAGTAATTTTGTTTTTAGCAAATAATTCTATTCCTTTTGGGTATCCACTTGGTAATGGACCATCGATAACCCCTGTAATTAATAAATCTTGCCCAAAAGACAAAAAGCTAATACAAAGCGTTAATAAAAAAGTAAAAATGTAATTTTTTTTCATGTGTTATTGTTTTGTTAGTTGAAATACAAATATAGTATTTTTAGAAGCTTAATTGTTATCGAATTATTAACAAACTGTTTATCAGATAATAAGAAAATTAAAAAACAATTAATCGTTAAGTAAATGTTATCTATAAACTAATCTAAATTAAATGATTGTTAAGACAACTTCTAGTTCTATAATAATTACTATTTTTGATACATATATTCTATTGAAATTATGAATAAGAGCGATATTAAAATTCTTTTAGTTGATGATGAACCAGACATCATAGAAATTGTTGGTTATAATCTTAGAAACGAAGGCTACCAAGTTTTTACAGCAAATAACGGGCAAGAAGCTATAAAATCTGCTAAAAAAAATATTCCACACTTAATTTTATTAGACATTATGATGCCAGAAATGGATGGTATTGAAGCGTGTGAAAAAATTAGAAAAATAAGTTCTCTAGAAAATGTAATTATTTCTTTTTTAACTGCAAGAGGAGAAGACTATTCTCAAGTAGCTGGTTTTGAAGCTGGTGCAGATGACTATATCACAAAACCAATTAAACCAAAAGTTTTAGTTAGTAAGGTAAAATCTTTATTAAGAAGATTAAAATCTGAACAAGAAAGCGAAGAAACTTTTAAAATTGGAGACATTGTTATAGACAGAGAAGAATATGTGGTTTATAAAGCAGGAAATAAAATTTCTTTACCAAGAAAAGAGTTTGAATTATTCTCTTTACTTACTTCTAAACCAGGAAAAGTATTTAAAAGAGAAGTTATATTAGATACCGTTTGGGGAAATGAAGTTGTTGTTGGAGGTAGAACTATTGATGTTCATATTAGAAAATTAAGAGAAAAAATTGGAGACGACCACTTTAAAACAGTTAAAGGTGTAGGTTATAAATTTGTATTATTAGACGCAGATAAATAAATTTGCCCTAATGAAATTTAAAAAAACATATTCTTACGCACTTTGGTCTGCTGCATATTTAACTATACTATCTGTAATAATTTCTACAATAGTATATTTTTTTATAGCTAAACACCTAGGTCTTGGTAGTATTATAGTTGCTATTGTTGCCTTATTTACTATTTCGTTTTTTATTACGCAATACAGAGCAGAGCATTTTATTTACAGAAGAATAAAGAAAATTTACGAAGAAGTTTCTATTTTAGATATTAACGATTTAAGAAAAGAATCTGTAACAACAGATATAGACAAACTTTCTAAACGTATGCAAAAATACGTTGAAGGAAAACGCCTAGAAATAAAAAGTTTAACAGAGAGAGATTCTTTTAGAAGAGATTTTTTAGGAAATGTTGCTCACGAATTAAAAACACCACTTTTTACCGTACAAGGTTACATTCTTACGCTTTTAGAAGGTGCTATGGATGATAAAAATATACGATTAAAATATCTAGAACGCGCCAATAAAGGTGTAGAAAGATTGGTTGCTGTAACCAAAGATTTAGATATGATTGCTAAGTTAGAAACAGATGGTTTAAAGCTAAATATGGAAGTTTTTAACATCTTAGAAATCATTCAGAATGTGTTTGATTTGTTTGAAATGAAAGCAAAAAAAAGAAATATTATTTTAAAGTTTGATAGAATTTACGATTTTCCTGTTTTTGTAGTTGGAGATATTGAAAAAACAGAACAAGTACTTATAAACTTAATTGTAAATTCAATTAAATATGGAAAACCAAATGGAACAACCATTGTTGCAGCAGATAATTACAACGATAGTAAATTTGTAATTAGAGTTATAGATAATGGTGAAGGAATAAAACAACAGTATTTATCTCGTTTGTTTGAACGATTCTATAGAGTAGACCAAAGTAGATCTAGAGAACAAGGTGGTTCTGGTTTAGGTTTATCTATTGTAAAACATATTGTAGAGGCACACAACCAAACTGTTTTATTAAAAAGTACTTTTGGTGAAGGATCAGAATTTTCTTTTACTATGGAAAAGGCTAAATAAACCAGTATCTAAGTTATTTTCCACAGATTTAAAACCTGTATAACTATCAACTTCCTTTAGTTTATCTACTGTAAAGTTCTTAATAGTAGAAAATGGCGCAATCTTTTTAGCTTCTAAATATTCAGCTAAATATTCTTGTTCTGGTTGATTTTTTGTAGGAATAAAAAATACTTTCTTACCTAAAATAGCCAAATCTAATATAGAAGAATAGCCAGACCTACAAACAACTACTTCAGAAGTATTTATTTTTTGTTCTAATTCTTCGGATAATAAAAAATTATAAAATGTACAATTGTTGTTTGTCCATTTTTTTTGAGTCTCTTCAATAACACCTAAAACAAAAACAATTTTTCTTTTATCATTTTTAAAAGCTGAAATCAATTTTTCTTCTAAAAACGACCTATTGGGTTCTAGACCAGAAATAATGATTAAAACATCTATATTTCGCTCTAATTCTTGTTTTTTAAACCGACTTAAAACTCCAATAAATTTCTGATTCAAATTTTGACCAGAAATAGACAATTTACCAGAAAAATCAGATCTTAAGTTATCAGGAATCCAACATTCATCAAACTTGTTTATAATTTTTTGATGAATTTTACTTGCAAAAGGAGTAAAAAAGCCTGCTAAAATATTTACTTGATGAGTTATGTAAACAGAAGGAATTTTAGAACTTCTTATACCAAATCTATTATCAGAAATAAGCCCAATTACATCTAAGTTTTCAGCAACAAAAAGATTTATAATCTCTTGTTCTTGTTTTATGGCTCTTAAAATAGTTGGTATTTGTAAGAGTAAATCTTTCTTTAAGTTTTTACTGTATTTTATATTATAAGATGGAAGTTCTAAAGTTTCTAAAGCAGGAAATTCTTGTTTTAAAAATCTTAAAGCACTTCCATCTGAAGCAATTATAGGCCTATAATTTTCTTTAATTAAAGCGTTAATAATTGGCACACAACGAGAGGCATGACCTAAACCCCAGTTTAAAGGCGCAACAATTATTTTTCTTTTCATTTAAATTAAATCGAAACCAATATCTTTTCTATAATTAATCTTATCGAAATTTATTTTATCGATGCTATTATAACTTTTCTCTAAAGCCTCTTCTATAGTATCTCCAAAAGAAGTTATCGCCATAACTCTACCTCCACTTGTTACAACTTTGTTATCTACAGTTTTGGTTCCTGCATGAAAAACAAAAGAATCTTCTACGGTATCAAAACCGGTAATTTCTTTGTTTTTTTCATAAGCTTCTGGGTAACCACCAGAAACCAACATAACTGTTGTTGCTGTTTTGCTAGTTACAGAAAAAGATTTTTCGTGTAAGTTTTGTTTTGCAACTCCATCAAACAATTCAAATAAATCAGATTCTATTCTTGGTAAAACAACTTCCGTTTCAGGATCTCCCATTCTTACGTTATACTCAACTACAGAAGGGTTTCCATTATCATTCATTAATCCAATAAAAATAAAACCTCTATAATCTATTCCGTCTTTTTGCAAACCAGCAATAGTAGGTTTTACTACCAATTCTTCAACCTTTGTTAAAAAAGCTTTATCTGCAAATGGTACAGGAGAAATTGCTCCCATTCCACCAGTATTTAAACCTGTATCTCCTTCACCAATTCTCTTATAATCTTTAGCTGAAGGTAATATTTTATAACTTTTACCATCCGTTAGAACAAAAACAGATAATTCTATTCCCTTTAAAAATTCTTCTATTACAACTGTTGTAGAAGCGTTACCAAATTTCTGATTAGAAACCATGTCTTCCAATTCTGTTTTAGCTTCTTCTAAAGAATTTAAAATTAAAACCCCTTTTCCTGCTGCTAAACCATCTGCTTTTAAAACAAAAGGAGGCTCTAATGTATCTAAGAAAGCAAAACCTTCTTCTAAATTATCTTTTGTAAAAGATTTATATTTTGCAGTTGGCACGCCATGTTTTTGCATAAATTGTTTAGAAAAATCTTTACTTCCTTCTAATAATGCTCCGTCTTTTTTAGGTCCAATAACAGGAATATTTTTTAGTTCTTCATCTGCTAAAAAGAAATCATGAACTCCTTCTACCAAGGGTACTTCTGGTCCTACAACTACCATTTTAATATTATTTTCTAAAACAGTTTTTTTAACTGCTTCAAAATCTGTAGGATCTATATTAATGTTTTTTGCAATTTTATCTGTACCTGCGTTTCCTGGAGCTACAAAAAGTTTTGTAACCTTTTCACTTTCAGTTAATTTTAATGCAAAAGCGTGTTCTCTACCTCCAGAACCTAAAATAAGAATATTCATTTGTGTTGTGTTGATTTGTTGTTGTTCTTGCAAATATATTTTAAATTATCGACGAAACTAAATTCCCCACTTTAAAAAATATTTAATTGCTGATGAAAAATGATAAAAAAATAATTTCAATTTTTTAGATGATCCTTTTTGATGTTGGTGAAGAATGTAAATATCTGGATAATATAATTTTCTCTTTCCTATTTTGTCAATTTCTCTACAGATATCTGCATCTTCCATATATAAGAAATAACGTTTATCAAAACCTTTAAGACCTATAAAAAGTTCTGTTCTAAAAAGCATGAAACATCCATGAATAAAATCTGGGTAGAACTTTTCCTCAAGATTTTTATGCTGGTATTCGTTATTTCTAATTTGATTTTTTGAAAATTTTAATTTTCTATTTACTAAATCTAAAAAAGTTGGGTGTTTTCTACAAACATATTGTACCTCTTTATTTGGATATAAAACTTTAGGAGTTATAAAAGCAGTGTTTAGTTCGTCTTTTAAGGCCTTAATTAAATTAGTAATAACATTTGAAGTAAAAGTAACATCAGGATTTAAGATTAAATGAAATTCTGAATTAATCTTCTCTAAAACTATATTATGAGCATTTCCAAAACCAATATTTTTTCCAACAAAAATATATTCTATATCTGTATGAATAAATTCTGCTTTTAAAATATCTGTTGGGCTATTATCTATTAAAAAAAGTTTTTTAGAAATTGGTGTTTTAAGAAAAGAATCTATTGTTTTTTTTAATGAAGATACATTTTCTTTATAGAGAACAATTGTTGCTGTTATTTTGAATTTTTTATTCATTTAATAAGCTTTTTCTTCTCCTTTAAAAACATTTAAAACGGTTTGAATAATAATTTTAACATCTAAAAAGAACGACCAATTTTCAATATAAAAAATATCTAAACGAACTCTATTTTTTATATCAGATTTTCTTTTAATTTCTCCTCTATAACCACTTATTTGGGCTAAACCTGTAATGCCAGGTTTTACTATGTGTCTTTTAAGATAATCATCTACATCTTTTTGATACTCTAAAGATAAGGTTTCTAAATGTGGTCTTGGGCCAACTACACTCATGTCACCCAACAAAACATTAAAAAACTGTGGTAATTCGTCCATACTAGTTTTTCTAAGAAAAGCTCCTATTTTAGTAACTCTAACATCATTTTTAGTAGCATGAACACTATTTGCAAGTTTATTTATTTTCATAGATCTAAACTTATAGCAAACAAACTCTTCTCCATTTATACCTTCTCTACCTTGTTTAAAAATTAAAGGTCCTTTAGATTCTAATTTAACTAAAACCCAAAGAATTGGTACTAGCCAAGAAAGGATAAAGAGACAAATTAACATCGAAAAACAAATGTCGAAGAATCTTTTAATAAAAAAATTTTCTGTAAATTCAAAGGGTAACTTGTGTACGTTTAAAACCATTAATGCATCATCATAATACTCTACACTTTGGTTTTTACTATATAGTTCTGTAGAATTAGGTATCAGTTTTAAAACAATATTTTTCTCTATTGCAAACTTGTTTATTTTCTTTATTTGGCTTTCATTTAAAGTAGTTAACGAGCAATAAATTTCATCTACCATATTTTTAACCGCAAATTCAAAAACAGAGTCTAATTCACCTAAATATTCACTATTCTTATGATTTTTGTCTGAGAAAAAACCTAAATATTTATATCCTAAATTAGATTTACTCTTAAAAAGTTTAATAATGTTTTTAGAAGAATCATCAAAACCAACAACAATTGTAGTTCTAAAATTATTACCTAAAGATCTATATTTATTAAGTAAAAACAACCACAATAGCTTAACAACCGATACAATTATTATTATTAAAAATAATATTAAGAATTGGTTATTAACGATATCTCCCTCTCTAAAAATACCAAAATAGGCAAAGTAACCAAGTATAAATATTAAAAACTGCTTTCCTAAAAGTGTAATAACACCAAGGAAACTTGTAAATCTACGGACCCTATAAAACCCAAAAAAATAAGAAGTTATTACCCAAAAAAGAGTTATATATGACAAGAAAGATATATTTAAATATGCTTTATCATATATAAAATAGACTATTATATTAATAATTAGAATATCTAATAAGACTTGTAATGGTCTAATTAAGTAAGAGTATCTTTTTTTCAATTTTTTTATGATTCTATGACTTTATTAACTTCAACGCTAAATTTGTATAAGAAATTGCTTTCTTCAAATTTTTTTGCATGATTTCTAATCCACTCCATATTAAAATCTTTTTCAACAGTTTTAAACAAAGCTAAAACACCTCCTAAAGAATTTACGTTCTGTTCTTTAAAAAACAAACCTGAAGATTCTTTGATATTGTTTTTATTTTCTACAACTGTCTCTAAGGCACCTCCTTTTTTAAAAGCAACTACAGGTATGCCATAAGACATTACTTCTAATGGTATCATTCCAAAATCTTCTTCACCAGGAAAAATTAATGCTTTAGCATTCTCGATGTAAAACTCTATTTCTGACTCAGCCAAAAACCCTTTAAACTCTATGTTTTTTTTGGCTTTTCTTTCAAGTTTATTTTTTTCAGATCCATTACCTATAACAATTAATTTCTCTCCACTTTTATTGAAACAATCAACTAATAAATCTATTTTTTTATAGGGAGTAATTGCTCCGAAACTTAGAAAATAGTCTTTATGAAGTTTCGTTTTTAATGGTTTATTAAATAAAGCTGTTTCAATAGGTGGATAGACAACTTTAGCTTCTCTCTCATAGTATTTTTCAACTCTTTTAGCTACGTTAATTGAATTTGATATGTATAAATCTACATTATCAATTGTACTTCTGTCCCATTTCTGTAATTTCAAAAAGAAAAAATTTGCTACAGGCCTAAGAATTGGTTTAATTGATTTTAAATATTCATCAGTAAAACCCCAACAATACCTCATTGGACTATGTATATAACATACATGCTTTGCATTATTATTTATTTTAATTCCTTTTGCTGGTCCTGACTCAGAGGAAATAATTAAATCGTACTCTTTTCTAAGTTTTAATGATCTTACAATTGTAGGATATAATGGAAATAACTTCTGATAATATTTTCTAAAGAAAGGAGTGTTATACTTTGATGTATATACCTTATGTTTCTTTAAATGATCTCCATATTTTTCTTCATCATAAAAAAGTGTGTAAATATCTGCATCTGGATATAGTTTTAAAAGAGATTCTACAACTTTTTCTCCACCTCTTCTTGTAATAAACCAATAATGTATAATAGCTACTTTCATCAATTTAATTCTTAATTGTTTTAAAATAAAATAAACTTGTAAAATAGCTATAGAATATTACGCCATCATGCCTACTTAATATGTTTTCTGTAAGAAAACATATTAATATGAGTAAATTAAGCATTAAAAATAATTCATCTTTATTTATTATTGCTTTTTTAAAAATACTAAGAATAGCAAAAATAAAAAAGACAAACCCTAATACACCTGCAGACAATAAAACTTGAAGATACTGGTTATGAGAATTATAATGTAACAATTGATAAACATCACTTTTAATTTTTTGTTTATAACAATTGTTCAGTTCATCATTTACATCTCCAACTCCATAACCAAATAAAAAAGAATTTTTAATTAAAGAGGCAGAACAATAGTAGATACCTGCTCTAATATCTTCACTAGTCATCTCTTTATGTTTAAGCTCATATTTACCTTCTGGTATACCTACCTTTATTTTATTTTTTATCGAATCGAACTTTAAATAAATAATGGATACGACTATAGTTGTTAAGGTAATTATAAAAAGTAATTTATATTTTTTATTAGTTTTTTTCAATAAAAAGAAAGTACACAAAACTAAGGTGACAAATAGGGGTAACCTTGCTCCAATTGTAAATTGCCAATAAAAAAAATAAGCTAAAATAATTAATGATAAAAAAAGAAAGAAACTAGATCTTTTTAAAGCAAATAATTCATTAATCAATATCAATATTCCAAAACTTATCCATAAAGAGAAATAGGTTCCATGAACCTTAGTATAATTTTCAAATAAATTTCTATAGTCCCAACTAGATATAATTCCATCTACGTTTAACCATAAATATAAATGAGTAATTGCTAAAGATAAGAGTAAAGAGCTAACATAAATAATCTTTATTCTTGATATTTCTTTAGTCGAAATTTCGTTATTACAGAAAAAACCAAAGCATAAAGGAAACATCAAAATAGGTGATGATAAGACTAAAAACCTTAGACTTTCTGAATTATTATCACTGTAAATAGAGCTTATCACATAAATTATAAATAATGATGAAAGTATAAAAACATTTTTTATACTTTTATTTTTAAGCTTTTCCTTTTTTTGGGTAAAAAACAAACTGATCGATAAAATAAAAAAAAGAATCATTAAAACACTTTCAACTGCCTTAGGCCATAATGGAAATGCTGATATGAACAATAAAATCGTTGTCCATATTTTTTTTAAATTTATTGCGTTCATACTTATTTTGTTAGACTCTTTTAAATAAATCTATATGTTTTTCTGCAGAATTTTCCCAAGAAAAATTTTTAGAATGAATATAAGCTTTCTCTATATACAGCTCTCTCAAAGATTTATTATTTAAAATTTCAACAATTTTTTCTTTTAATTCAAAACTATCTTTGGGGTTAAAATAAATAGCACAATCAAGCCCCACTTCTGGCAAACTTGCATAATTTGAACTTAAAACAGTAGTCTTTGAAGCCATTGATTCTAATATAGGTAACCCAAACCCTTCATATAAAGATGGAAAAACAAAAACCGTTGCTTTTCTGTAAATAAGAGGCAATAATTTATCATCAACAAAACCTGTAAATATAACATTATTTAAAAGGTTATTTTTTTCAATAAACTTAAAAACATTTTTATCTGATGTTATAAATCCATCTTTTTTACCTAAAATTAATAATTTATAAGTATCCTTTATATTTTTCGGTAATTTAATATAGGCCTCTAAAAGAGTAATTAAGTTTTTGTGGGGTTTTACATTTCCTACAAAAAGAATATATTTTTCTGGTAATAAAAAACCAATAGTATTATCCTTATTTTCAAAAAAATACTTACTAACCCCGCAATAAATTACATTTATTAGTAAATCTTTAGGCTTTAAAAGTCTAATTATTTCACTTCTAGAAAAATTAGAGACTGTAATAATTTCTTTACTCTTTCTTAAGGCATTTAAATATAAAAATCTAGCATATTTTTTTTTAAAATAACTTAAATCGCCTTTAAAAGATAAATGGTTTACATCATGTATTGTTGTTATTGTCTTTTTTGCTTTTATTGACAGAACTGGAGCATTAAAATGAGGTGACCAAAAGATATCACATTTTGGAATAATAATAGGGTATAATAATTGTTCTTTTAAAGAGTATATTTTTGCGGTAAAATTTATTATGTTATTTTTTTTCTCATTTTCAAATGCTAACAATTTTCTTTTGTCGCCTAATAAGATGACATTAAAATTAGTAATGAAATAAGGAATAATATTTTTTAAATACGTCCCAATTCCCGAATCATTTATCATTCGAGCATCAATTGTAATTATTTTTTTCATTATTTTGATTTTGAGAATGATAAATTGAAATTCCGATTAAAACCCATGGGTAGAGGAAGTATATTTGAACTCCAAAAACAAAAAAAAACAAAAATATTTGCAAATATTTTTCATCCCCATTGTTTTTTTCTTTTAGCTTATGATATAGTTTATAAATTATCAATAAAAAAAGAGTTAAAAAAACGAAACCACCATCCACTAATAACTGAATTAAGCCACCAAAACCATGAGCATCTGTTTTTCCAGGTGGACTCTTTGGTATAAATTTTAGAAATTCAGGGTTATTTCTCATAATAGGGTAGTTACCTAAACCAATACCTAAAACTGGATTTTGATATACCATATTAGGAAAAATAAACACCCCAGCAATTCTCCCCATAACAAGATTAACATCTTGAGGCCTCTCCTTCATCTCACGTTTAACATTTACAATATCCTTTATATATCCATCTCCTAATTTTATTATTACTAAAGAAATCAAGAAACCGCCAATTATAATAATTAGGAAATTTAATTCTCTTAATTTATTATAAGCTATTTTATAATACATTAAAACATACCACGTTAATATTAATACTATTCCTGCTTTAGATCTTGCAAGAAAAAAAATAACAAATATTAGAAAAGACCTAAATAATAAATGATATTTACTTTTATAAAAAAAAGTCAGAATAAATGTAAATGAAACCATTAGTCCATAAGGGCCTCCTTCTACATACCATCCCTTTAGTCTTATTCCATGATCATGATATAGAAGACGACTCTCTTCTATAAAATTAAACTTTAACAACGCAAAAATCAAAGTATTAATTATTGTAAAAAATAAACATAAATTAAAAATATACTTTATATATACCTTTACTTGCTGTTTTGTTTTATCTTTTAAAAATAAATACACTAGAATAGCTAAATTAACGCATGAAATCAATTCTAAATACCTCCCTATACTAATTAGATAAGGCCTTTTTAAAACCGAAACATTAGTTAGTAAAAAAAAATCTCTAAAAGGGTTAATTGACAACGAAATAATCAGCCAAAGTGTAAACAAAACTAATAAATACAAACTCCATTTATCAATTTTATTTTTGAAGTATAAAAACGGGGTAATCAATAACAATAATAGTTCAGACAATTTTATTACATCTACTTTTAGTTCTGTAAATTGAATACAAAAAACTACAAATAGAACAAATAAAGTACTTTTTACAGAAAATATTTTAGGTTTTTTAGTTGTCATTTTTCATCTTTTAATAAAAGGAATATAAAAAGGTAAAAAATTATACTTCACCTTAACATAAACTGAACCTAAACCATTTGTTAGTAATATAGAAAAACCTGTAGAAATTGCGGCACCCGTTATACCATATATAGGTATTAATAATAAATTTAAAATTATATTAATTAAGGCCGTTATAAAAGTTATTTTTCCAAAAATGCCTTGTTTTCCTGTCATATTCAAAATTATATCTACAAATCCTGAGATTGCATAAAAAAACTGGCAGATAGAAAGTATTAAAATTGAATGAAAAGCACTTAAATACTCTTCACCAAAAAAAAGTAAAATCTGTTTTGAAAAAATTAAAATTATAACTAAAATAGGTAAAGTTATTAATAATACAATTTTTGATGATTTTATTATCAGAGGTTTTATTTCTAGGATTTTATTTTCAGAATAAAGCTTTGATATTTTTGGAGCAACTACTGCTCCAATTATAATTAAAAAAACAGCATTTATACCAGAGACTTGTGTAACAATTCTATAAATACCTACATTTTCACTAGAATCAAAAAAACCAAGCATTAAAGTATCTACAGAAAAAATTATAAAAACCATAGAAGAACTTAACATCATGGGCAAACTATCTTTTAAGAGCCTTACAGATTTACTTTTCTTATAATTTTGTGAATATCTAATAGGTGAAATTTTATAAATAGAAACGACAAAAGCAACAATAAAACTTATAAGTAAACTTATAATAATAAAAGATTCATTATTGGAATATAAAAAATACCCTATTAGAATAATAAATAGAAAAAAAAAATTATTTAAAAATGAGCTAACAATAGAGAATGATAAAATTTTTCCTTGCCCCTTTAAAACATTACTATTATAATTTAAAAACGTAGCAAATATTAATACAAAAGGAAAATAAACTAAATAGCTTTCTAAATTTTTATCTCCAAAAAAAGATACTGCAATTTCTTTCTTAAAAATTATAAGAATGGTACTTAATATTAAAGAAGCAGCAAATAAAATAATATAAGATTTTTTAAAATAATCTGACTTGAACAAACCTTTGTCAAAATGTTCTCTATCTGCAGATAATTTTATTGCATAAGTATTTAACCCTAAAGTATTAAAAATTATAAATACTAAAATTAGTGACTTAATGATTGAATAACGACCATATGCAGATGGTCCATAAAATTTTGTTATGATAATTGCTAAAAAATAAACGACAAATAAATTTAAGCCATAAAAAATAAAATTTAAGCCACCTCCTTTAATAAGCTCAAATAAATCTTTGTCCTTCTTTTTAATCTTTTTAAGGTAATTCATCATAGCTTATTACAAAAGTTATAGTCCCCTATCTTTATCAGATAAAATTATTTCATCGGGGTTCAATTTCCAATCAATATTTAAATTTTCATCATTGTAAATAACACCAAATTCGGATTCCGAATTATAATAATTATCGCACTTGTAAGAAAAAATTGTATTGTCTTCTAATGTAGCAAAACCATGTAAAAAACCTCTTGGAACAAAAAGTTGCTTGTTATTTTCTTCAGATAATTCTACCGAAAAATGTTTCCCAAATGTTGGTGAACCCTCTCTAACATCTACGGCAACATCCAATACTTTCCCTTTAATTACACGAACTAACTTGGCTTGTGCAAACTCTCCTGTTTGTAAGTGTAAACCTCTTAAAACTCCTCTTTGTGAAATAGACTGATTATCTTGTACGAAATTAACCTCAAATCCTATTTTTTCTGTAAATAATTTATGATTAAAAACTTCAAAGAAGCTACCTCTATTATCTCCAAAAACTTTAGGTTCTATTATAAAACAACCTTTTAAAAATGTTTCTGTAACTTTCATTAAATTTTTAATAAATTATTAGAATAACCACTTTTCAATAACGTTTTAGTTATTTCTAAAAGTTGTTTTTTTGTTATAAAACCTGCTCTAAAAGCTGTTTCTTCAATAGAACCAACTTTTAAACCTTGTCTTTCTTCAATTACCTGTACAAATTGACCTGCTTGCATTAAGGAATTGAAAGTACCAGTATCTAACCAAGCTGTACCTCTATCTAATATTTCTACAGAAAGTTTTCTTCTCTTTAAATAAACATTATTTATTTCGGTTATTTCTAATTCTCCTCTTTTACTTGGCTTAATATTTTTTGCTATTTCAACAACATCGTTATCATAAAAATAAATTCCAGGAACTGCATAATTAGATTTTGGTTTTAAAGGCTTTTCTTCAATAGATAAAACATTATTATCATTATCAAACTCTACTACTCCATATCTTTCTGGATCATTTACATGATAAGCATAAACAATACCACCATCTGGGTTGTTATTTGCTTTTAATAAACTTGCCAATCCAGATCCATAAAAAATATTATCTCCTAAAACCAAAGCAACTTTATCTTTTCCTATAAAATTCTCTCCAATAATAAAAGCTTCTGCTAGACCATTAGGATTTTCTTGAACTTCATATTCAAAACTACAACCGATTTGATTTCCATTTCCTAATAATTTTTTAAATAATGGTAAGTCTTGTGGTGTAGAAATAATTAATATTTCTCTAATTCCGGCAGAGATTAAAGTTGAAATTGGATAATAAATCATTGGTTTATCATACACTGGCATTAATTGTTTACTAACAGCTAATGTAAGTGGGTGTAATCTTGTACCAGAACCTCCTGCTAAAACTATTCCTTTCATATTAATTGTATTTTTTTAAATACCATTGAATGGTTTTTAGAATACCAGATTCAAAATTTTCATCTGCTTTCCAACCTAACTCGGTTTCTAATTTTGTTGCATCTATTGCATATCTAAAATCGTGACCTGGTCTATCTTTTACAAAACTTATTTGCTCTTTATAAGATTTTTCCTTTGGATGAATTTCATCTAGAATTTCACAAATTTTGTTTGCGATGTATAAATTATTACGCTCGTTTTTACCACCAACATTATATGTTTCTCCAGATTTACCTTTTTTAAGTACCAAATCTATTCCTTTACAATGGTCTAAAACATACAACCAATCTCTTATATTTTTTCCATCTCCATAAATTGGAATATTTTCTCCCGAAATTGCTTTTCTAATTATGGTTGGTATTAGCTTTTCATCGTGTTGTTTTGGACCATAATTGTTAGAACAATTAGTAGTAACTACATTCATACCATACGTATGAAAATAACTTCTTACCATAAAATCTGACGATGCTTTTGAAGCGCTGTAAGGGCTATTTGGCGCATAGGAAGTTTCTTCTGTAAACAAACCTACTTCACCTAAAGTACCATAAACCTCATCTGTTGAAATATGATGAAATCTGGCGTTTTCAAATCCTTTTTTAAAAATATTAGGAGCGTTCATCCAATGGTTTTTAGCAACATCTAACAATGTAAATGTTCCAAAAACATTAGTTCTAACAAATGTATCAGGATTTTTTATTGAATTATCTACATGGGACTCTGCTGCAAAGTGTATTACTTGAGAGAAGTTATACTTTTCAAATAAATTTAGAATTAAATCTCTATTACAAATATCACCTTCAACAAAAGTATAATTTTTAAGGTCTTCTATTTCTTTTAAGTTTTCTAAATCTCCTGCATATGTTAATAAATCTAGATTTACAACAGCACAGTCTTTGCTATTTTCTAAAAAATAAGGAATAAAATTAGCTCCAATAAAACCTGCTCCTCCTGTTATAAGAATTGTTTTCATCCTTATTTTTTATAATTGTTTAAAAAAGTATTAACCTTAAAAACAAGTAAAACCAAAATCATTAAAAGAGCACCTAAAACAGCTAATTGAAATGCTATATTTTTAGTTATTCCTTTCACTTCATAACCTATTGGCTGAAAATTTGAAATAACATTTATCACTTCATATTTATTAGATTTCTCAAAAATCACATTTCTTAATTCAGAGTTTAACTTTCTATTTGTTTCAAAAAGTTCTAACTCTTTTGTTGTTCTTTTCTCGCCACCTAAATCTATGCTGGTTCCGTTAGATTGTTTCTTCGCTTCGTCTAACATAACTTGCATATAAACTCTTCTTAAAGAATCTATTTGCCCTAAATTTTGACGTAATAAAGAATCTGTTCTATTTAAATTCTCGTTAGCTAGCTCTTTAACTCTATTAAAATACTTGTTTTTAACTACAGAAGATAAAATAACTTCATCTAACTTATCAAAAACATCATTTTTTTCTGCTATTACGTTTATATTATGAATTTCGTAATCTAAATCTGTAAAAGAACCCTTAAACTCTTCAAAGGAATAGCTTTTTACCGTTGTTGTGTCTACAGATAAGATAAAGTTATTGTAAGAATTAATAATATCATTATCATTAATAACAGGTTTTATTGTAAATTTCTTTAATGAAGCTGCTGTTTCTTTATCTAAATTAAATGTTTTTTGAATTCTTGCAATGTCTTTTTGTTTTACCAAATCATTGTAAAAATTAACATTATTGTAAAGTTGTCTAGCACTTTTAAAGTTAGGCTCTACTAATAAATCTGAAGCAAATCTTTTTTCTTTACTAGTTTCTAAAAAAACACCAGCAACCAAACCTATAATTGCAGCAATTCCTATTTTAATAAAATTATCTTTTAGAAAAATTAATATTGAAATAAAGAAGTGAAAAATACCTTTGAAAATAGTAGCTATAAAATTAAAGAATTTAGAAAATCCTTTTCCTATAATTACAAATAAAGAACCTAAATCTACTTCTTCTTCGTTATTATTAGTATTACTGTTTGGTTGTTGGTTGGTTGCCATTTTTGTTTTTATTAATTAACAGTTTAACTGTTAAAAATTTGTTCTAATATTTTCTGTGTTATTGCATAAGTTGGTGTTACACCAGTCATACCCAAACCACCAGATGCTAATGTTGCACCAGTTTCTAAAGGATTATCAGATGCATAATATGCATATCTTACTTTTACATTTTCAGAAATATTACCTCTAATTCTAGAAGCAGATTGTATTGCTTTTTGGTAATGTGCTCCTTCCATTTCTAAACCAATAACATTCCAAGTAGAATCATGAAAGAATTTTAATAAATCTTTATTTTGTAAAGAAGTTCCTAAAACAGAAATCATAGAACCATCAAAAACCTCGATACCAAAACCTTCTAAATCTTCTTTATCTAATTCGTTTTTAAACGGATAATTATCTGCTGTACCTTCAAAAATATGTGCAGAAGGAATCATAATATCTCCTTTTCCTCCTTCTAAAATACCTGCTTTACCCATTATAGAAACAGATTTTACATCTAAATGAGTTTTTATCCCTTTATTACAAGTGTATGGTTTTAATAACTCATCCATTGTTTCAAAAGCTTGCTCACCAAAAGCATAATCCATAACAATAATTACTGCATTTTCTTCTACTTTTTCTAGTTTAGAGAACGATAGAATATCGAAGTTTATTTTAGCAGTATCTATAATTTGTACATTAATATTTGTACCAGAAGTATCTTTTAGATAAATAAGTCCGTTAGAAGTAGCAAAATCCTTTACTTTCTTTTGTAAAGGTTTACTATCTGCATTACTTAAAAGTTGGTATATTTCAAAACCTTTTAAATCTTTAGCTTCTTTTGGCAAAGCATTTTTAGCATAAATAGAATTAAGTACACTGTGCATATTTGCACTTATAATGTGTACAGGTCTTTCTAATAAACTGTTATCATTTAAAACTTTCTTAATATCGTTTGCCCAAATTTCACCATAAATATGATGACCTATTTCTTCAACTAAAACAGAACTAAAAGTTACTGTTCTTTTATTATTTTCTATTACTTCATTAATTGCTAATTTTCCTAACCAATAAATTAATTGGAAAAATCTATCTGGGTTTTCTTCAGAAGAAAAGGTCTTATAACTTCCTAAAACCTCATCAAAAGTTCTACCTAAAATATTACCTAAGTGTACAATTGTTACTTCTCTTTCTTCTTCTGTAATTTCTTTATGATGAAGTACAATTTCTTCTAAATTCTTCCATTCTCTTGTAAAATCTTCTCCATCATTTAATGTAACTCTTTCTTGAATCTTGTGAGATTCAATAAAAAGGAAAGTTAAATGGGTAAGAATATCATAGATTTCAGATCTTCCTCTGGTAATCTCAATATTCATTTGATCTTTGTCTATTCTATAACAATTTCTTCTTCTTTTTGGAGGAATAATAGCTTTAAAATGAGAGTTTTTATACCCTTCATCTGCCGTTAAATTAATATACTGGCATTCTTCTATTCCTTCTGGAAGTCTTTCTATTACATACGTTAAACCACTTAATTCTATTCTTTCTTCTGCAATAGAACCATAAATTTCTGGTCTTAATAGTAATAATGATTTGCGTAAAGTTTCTCCAGAAACACCCATTGGTTTATAAAAACCTCTACTAAATAAATGACGCATAGAAATGTATAATTTTTCTATTGCATTAGTAGATTCTTGTGCTCTTGTTCTTGATATTTTTTTAATTTCTGACATATTCTAATTTAGTGTACAAATATAAAACTATTTGCCTGATAATATTTTCTTGTACTTTTCTTCGTTTTTCAATAAAACTACTGCTTCAGAAATAGTTTTATCGTTTTTTAAATTGTGTTTATAAACACCTTCTTTATAAAAAAATCTTTCTAAAATTTGTTCTTTTAACAATTCTGAAACAATGTCTTTATTTTTAGTAATTTCTGCTATTTTATCTGAAGCTAATTTTACTTTAATTAAATTATATTCACTAGACACATTGTTTTCTTTTGATGCTAAATAAGCTTGCTTAAATAAAGCTTCTTGTTCTGTTGCAAAAGTAGTATCTGTTTTTAGAAACTCTGTAAACTCTTTAAAATCTCTATTTTTAAATTCATAATTTTCTAAATTTCCAATATTTGAATTCTCGTAATAATAACGAGTTGCAAAATTAAAAATTGCTTTAGAGTTTATTAAGCCTTCTGTTGTTTCGTTTCTCTTAGAAGTGGTAATTTCTACATCTGGCATTACACCTCCACCATCATAAACAGTTCTACCATTTGCAGTTTTAAAAGCATTAATTCCTTTGTCTGAAAACTTAGGAACTTTACCTGTCTTTGGATCTCTGTTTTCGTAATCTAATTCTTGTATACATCTACCACTTGGCGTATAATATTTAGAAATAGTTAATTTTAATTGTGTACCGTACATTAATTCTCTATAACGTTGTACCAAACCTTTACCAAAAGAACGTTTTCCCATTATTACAGCTCTGTCATAATCTTGTAAAGAACCACTTACAATTTCAGATGCAGAAGCAGAACGTTCATTTACTAAAACTACAATTGGTATTTCTAAATCTAAAGGATCATTCTGACTTTTATAAGTATTGCTCCATTTTTTAATTTTTGCCTTTGTGCTAGTAATTACTTTTCCTTTTGGTAAAAAGAAATTAGAAATTCTTATAGATTCTAATAAAGAGCCTCCAGGATTGTAACGAAGATCAAAAACCAACTTTGTCATTCCTTGTTTCTTCAACTTCCTGTACGCCTTTTTAACTTCAGAAGATGCTTTATCATTAAAACGAGTTAAGGTAATATAACCTGTTTCTTCATCTATCATTTCTGCAAATGGAACAGGGTTTACAACAACTTTATCTCTAATAATATCTTTTTTTATAGTTTTTCCTTGTCTTTCTATTTCAACGGAAAACTTACTGTTTGGTGTTCCTTTTAAAAACATAGAAAGTTGTTCTCTATCCATATTTTTTATAGATTGATTATCTACTGAAACAATAATATCACCCGCTTTTAAACCTGCTTTATCTGCAGAATAGCCTTTATAAATTTGATTAATTTCTATTCCTTTTTCTGTGTAATAAACAGCAACACCAATACCACCATATTCTCCTGCTCTTCTAATTCTAGCAGTTTCTACATCTTGTTCATTGTAAAAATTAGTGTAAGGATCTAAGTCTTTAAGCGTATTCTTAATTGCTTTATTTGTAAATTCTGCAGGGTTTATTTCGTCTACATAATACATATTTAGTTCTTTAAATAATGTATTGTAAATTTCTATTTGTTTTGCAACTTCAAAAAACTTAGATTTAAATGAATAGGTTAAAAAAATAGTACCTACCAATAATATAACAACTGTTTTATTTTTAAGATTCATTATCTTCATCTGTTGTGTCTTTTATCTTATTTATAAATAACGTTAACAATTTCTCCATTTTCAAGTACAACTCTTCATACTTAAATTCTTCTCTCCCAATATACGAAATCATAAAAACATAAGGTTCTTCTAAATTATCATATACAATTCCTTTTTGCAAACGGTACGTTTCTCGCATTAAACGTTTTAACCTATTTCTATCTACAGCCAACTTAAAGTTTCTTTTTGCCACAGAAACACCAACTTGACAAGGAAAATCTGAAGTATGTTTTGTCTGTACATAAATCATTCTTAACGGAAATGCTTTTACTGAATCTCCTTCAGCATATAACTTTTCTATTAACTTCTTACTCTTTAAACGTTCTTGTTTTCCTAACGTATTTTTCATCTCTACAAACTTAATAGAAAACAACAACTTTTTAACAATTTCTAATCGCTAACTTTAAAAAAGTTGCGTATTTTTATCTAGCATTAAACAGTGCTTCTTTAATTTTTTTGTTAAATATTAAACAATATCTTATATATTTATTCAAAATTACACTTTTAAAATATGAAACCAGATTTATTTCAAGCTCCAGATTATTATAATATTGATGATTTATTAACTGAAGAACACAAATTAATTAGAGAAGCTGCAAGAGATTGGGTAAAAAGAGAGGTTTCTCCTATTATAGAAGAATATGCACAAAAAGCAGAATTTCCTTCTCAAATAATTAGTGGTTTAGCAGAAATTGGTGCTTTTGGTCCTTATATACCAGAAGAATATGGTGGCGCTGGTTTAGACCAAATTTCTTATGGTTTAATTATGCAAGAAATAGAAAGAGGAGATTCTGGAGTTCGTTCTACAGCTTCTGTGCAATCTTCTTTAGTTATGTACCCAATTTATACTTACGGAAACGAAGCGCAACGTAAAAAATATTTGCCAAAACTAGCTTCTGGAGAATGGATGGGTTGTTTTGGTTTAACAGAACCAAATCATGGTTCTAATCCTTCTGGAATGGAAACAAAGTTTAAAGATATGGGAGATCATTATCTTTTAAATGGTGCAAAAATGTGGATTTCTAATGCTCCTTTTGCACAAGTTGCAGTAGTTTGGGCTAAAAATGAAGAAGGAAGAATACATGGTTTAATTGTAGAAAGAGGAATGGAAGGTTTTTCTACACCAACAACTCATAACAAATGGTCTTTACGTGCGTCTTCTACGGGAGAATTAATTTTTGATAACGTAAAAGTGCCAAAAGAAAATTTACTACCAAACAAATCTGGCTTAGGCGCACCTTTAGGTTGTTTAGACTCTGCAAGATTTGGTATTGCTTGGGGTGCAATTGGTGCTGCAATGGATTGTTATGATACTGCTTTACGTTACTGTAAACAAAGAGAACAATTTGGAAAACCAATTGGTCAATTCCAACTTCAGCAGAAAAAATTAGCAGAAATGGTTACAGAAATTACAAAAGCACAATTGTTAGCTTGGAGATTAGGAGCTTTAAAAAATGAAGGAAAAGCAACTTCTGCTCAAATTTCTATGGCAAAGCGAAATAATGTAGATATGGCAATTAAAATTGCTAGAGAAGCTAGACAAATGTTAGGTGGAATGGGAATTACTGGCGAGTATTCTATTATGCGTCATATGATGAACTTAGAAAGCGTTATTACTTATGAAGGCACGCATGATATTCACTTATTAATAACAGGTTTAGACGTAACTGGTTTAAATGCTTTTAAATAGAGTTTAATAAAACTGTAAGAACTATATAAAAAAACAGACAAAAAAAGTATGAAAAACTATGTTTGTTCAATTCTTTACTTTTTTTGTCTGTTTCTTGTTTCATGTGGTAGCATAAATGATCAAGTTACAGAACTTGATGAAGTAACAACAATAGATAACAATTTACCAGAAAAGGAATCTATTTTAAAGATTTTATCTTTAGGAGATAGTTATACTATAGGGCAGAGTGTTTGTGAAACTTGTAGATTTCCAAATCAACTAAAAGATAGTTTACAAAAACAACTTTCTATAAATACTTCTTTAGAATTAGAAATTATAGCACAAACAGGTTGGACAACTTCTAATTTAATTGAAGCTATAAAGGATAAAAATATTACAGAAGATTACAATTTAGTAACTTTATTAATTGGAGTAAATAACCAATATACAAATAAAGATTTTTCGATATATAAAAGCGAATTTCCACAACTTGTTAAAACCTCTATAAAAGCAGTTAATAACATAAAAGACAAGCTTATTGTTGTTTCAATTCCAGATTATGCATTTACTCCTTTTGGTAAAGGAAATAAAACAATTTCTAAAGAAATAGATTTGTATAATAATTTTGCTGAAGAATATTGTAGAGAAAACAATATTACGTTTGTAAACATTACAGATATAACAAGAGAGGGTTTATCTAACTCTTCTTTAATTGCAAAAGATAATTTGCATCCTTCAAAATTAGCCTACACAAAATTTGTGGAAAGAATTTTACCTTTTGCCTTAAAAAAAATAGCAAATTAAGAAGCAGACTTTAATAATATATTTGGGCATCTTTTACAATTAATACCTTTCTTTTTATATTTATTACAACACTTACTTTTTGGAGTAATGCAACTAGCAGAACAAACATTATCGCACACAGATGTGTTAGATAATTGTAATGTTGGCCTATTTTGAGTATAAAAAATAATCATAATCTAAATAATAATTATGCAAATATAAAGGTTTATTTAGAATAAATAAAAATAAAAAAAGTTAAAAAATTGTTTCTCAAATTTAAAGAAGAGCTATACTTTTGTTTAAAATATTAGAATACTTTTTTGCTTAGAAAATTTACTGTCATATTATTTATTTTGCTCTACTTGGTTGCTATGTTAAAACCAATTGCGCCATTTATAGAATATGCTATTAATTATGATTACATATCTAAGGTACTGTGTATTAATAAAGATAAACCAGAACTAAGCTGTAAAGGTAGTTGCCAGTTAATGAAAAAACTACAGCAACAAGAAGATAACGACTATAAATCTCTTAGAATTCATATGGATGAGTATCCCATAGGATTTATAAAATTATTAAAAATAAAATCTAAAAAAATTGATGAGATAAAACTTATAAATCATCAATATTATAAAAACGAATATTCTTATTTGTATTCTTTTCAGATGTTTCATCCACCAGTTATTTAAATATTTTACATCTAAACTTTACATCAAACATAAATTTTGATGTTTTTCACCTACAAAATATTTAACAAAAAATACAATTGATGAAATCAATAAAAATTATAGTTTTAGGATTAATTATACTCCTAAATCAACAAATAAACGCGCAAGAAATAACAGAGAATAATTGGAATAGTAATAGACCAGATGGTCATGCTCCAATTTCTATAATGGCAGATCATTATCACTCTAAAGGTGGTTTTATGTTTTCTTATCGTTTTATGAACATGAATATGGAAGGTTTATTAGACGGATCTAATAATATTTCTAATAGCGATGCGCATAATGCTGGTTATATGGTTACACCTTTAAAGATGCCAATGAAAATGCATATGTTTGGTTTAATGTATGCACCAAGCAATAAAATAACATTATTAGCAATGGCTAATGTTGTAAAAAATGATATGGACTTGCAAATGAATATGATGGGAAATATTACATCTTTTTCTACATCTTCTTCTGGCTTTGGAGACTTAAAAGTAGGAATGATATACAAGTTCTTAAATAAAAACAAACACTCTTTCCATGGAAACCTAACATTTTCTTTACCTACAGGAAGTATTGCTGAAACAGATGAAACACCAATGAGTTCTCCTAATGAGATACAATTACCTTATCCGATGCAAATTGGAAGTGGAACTTTTGATACAAATTTAGGTTTTACTTACTTAGGTCAAAAAGAAACTTTTTCTTGGGGAAGTCAATTAAAAGGAACTTTTCGTCTAGGTAAAAACTCTGACGACTATGCACTTGGAAATAAATATAATTTAAACAATTGGTTGGCAGTAAAAGCTACAAATTGGTTAAGTTTTTCTGCTCGTTTAGAAGGTGTAATTGTTGATGAGATTAGAGGAGAAAACCCTAATCTAACACCAATGATGGTTACAACTGCAGATACTACAAACTCTGGCGGAACTTATGTAAATAGTGGTTTTGGATTTAACTTATATGCAGCAAAAGGTAAATTTAAAGATGTACGTTTAGGTTTCGAATACTCGTCTCCATTATATCAAAAACCAAATGGAATTCAATTAGAATTAGAAGAAACCATTACAATAGGTTTGCAATACGCCTTATAGCAAAATACTTATTTTATTTAAAAAAGGTTGATGATTAATTTTGTCAACCTTTTACTTTTTAAGCAGTTTTATAAATAACTCCTTACCCTTTCTATTATGGTAAGAGTTGTAACAAGTATCCATAATTTCTATCTTAAAAAAAGGCTTAAAATAATCTATATATTCTTTTTTATCGCCACCAAAAGGAGGTCTGTTTTTATACAAAGGCACATTAAACATTACACCAACTAACTTTCCATTTTGTTTTAAAAGGTTAGTCATTTTTGCAACATATGCATTTCTTAATTCGGGATTTATTGCACAGAAAAAAGTTTGTTCTATAATTAAATCGAAGGTATTATTAAGATCAAAAAAATCGCCATTTATTAATTGTGAAGAAGGAAAACTTGGTATTCTACTCTTTATGTTTATTATAGCAGTCTCAGATAAATCTACAACAAAGACATTTTTAAAACCTTTTTGCAACAAATATTCGGCTTCATAAGAATTACCACCTCCAGGAATTAGAATTTTAATTTCTTTATTTTCTAATTGATCAAAATAGGCTTTTAAGGGAGGTGATACTTCTCCTAAATCCCAACCAATATCATCATTTAAATATCTATTATTCCAAGCATTTGCAGATAAATCCATTTTTAAAATTTCTTTTTCACAAAAATACATTTAATTATTATTTAAAGTTTTAGCAATATATTTTTAACTATGCTTTTAATTATAAGTCTTAAGGTTATCCTAAAGTTCTGTTAAAAGGAAAAAACTTCAATTAAATAGTTAAATATTTGCGGTTCAAAATGTTTTAAACATTTTAATCAACAAAACCTATCAAATAAAATGAAAAAAGTATTATTACTATTTAGTTTATTTATCACCTCATTAATTTATTCGCAGACAAAAGAGTTTCAAATATCAGGAAACATAAAATCTGCCGAGGACAAAGAACTATTAGAATCTGCAACGGTGCATGTAGAAAGATTAAAAGACAGCAGTATTGTTGCTTATACCATTACCGATGAAAAAGGTAATTTTACAATTAATGCGAATACCTCTGATGCTAAAGTAAAACTAGTTGTATCTTTTATTGGTTTTAATCCTTACAATAAAATTGTAGATGCTAAAACACAAAATACAGGTAGCTTATATTTAAAATCTGCAAATACTTTAGATGCTATTGTAATTAGATCTTCTGCACCAATAACAATTAAAAAAGATACTGTAGAATTTAATGTAAAGTCTTTTAAAACAAAAGCAGATGCTAATGTAGAAGATTTATTAAAAAAACTGCCAGGTGTAGAAGTAGATGATGAAGGTAAAATTACGGTTAATGGTAAAGAAGTTAATAAAATTCTAGTAAATGGTAAACCATTTTTTGGTAATGACCCAACTATTACAACTAGAAATTTAACGAAAGAAATTATAGAAAAAATTCAGATTTCTGATACAAAAACAAATGCACAAGCTTTTTCTGGTGAAGATTCTGATGGTGAAACAAAAACCATAAATCTTACTATTAGAAAAGAAAACAACAAAGGTTATTTTGGTAAAGTTGCTGCTGGTGTTGGTACAGATAATAGATACGAATATGCTGGTTTAGCTACACGTTTTCAGCAAAGTGAAAGAATAGGTCTTCTTGCTGGTGGTAACAATATTAACTCTCCTGGTTTTAGTTTTGGTAATCAAAGATCTCAATTTGGCGGAAACAATAGAAGTTTTGGTGGTGGAGAAGGTATAATTACATCAAATAATTACGGTGTAAATTATATTAATGTTTTCAAGAAAATTTTTGAAGTTTCTGGAGATTATTTTTACAAAAATAGTGAGTCTGATAATACATCTTCTAGCAATAGAGAAACGTTTCTATCTAACGGTGAAAGCTTTTTTAGAAATTCTAATAGTACTTCTTTAAATGAAAGTGATAGCCATGATGCTAGTATAGATTTTGAAATTGAAATTGATAGTACTTTTAGAATAGATATAGAATCTGATTTTAATAAAGATATAAATACAAATACTTTTAATAGTGAATCTGAAAGTTTAAATAACGACAGAACACTTACCAATGATTCTAAAACAAATTCTATTGCAGAATCTGATAGAGACCAATTTGATAATGAAATAAATTTTTCTAAAAGATTTGGTAGTAAAGGTGCTTTTTTAAGAACAGAAATTACTGCAAACCTTAGAAAAACAGAAACAGATGATTTTGTAAAATCTGAAACCAATATTTATGGAACAAATCCAGATCAGATTATTAGAGACCAATATTCAGATGGTAGTACTGATAGAAAAGAATTTGGTAGTGAAATAACTTACCGTTTTCCTTTATTAGCTAACAAATTATTTTTAGATGTTGCGTATGGTTATGGTAATACTAAAACCAAAACAAAACGTAGTACATTCGATTTTGACCAAGCTACAAATGATTATACAAGTTTTAGTGATTTATTAAGTACCGATTTTGAATACTTAGATAAAACAAGTAGACCTAGTGCAGAATTAGAATTTAGAAACGATAAATGGTCTGCCTCTGCAGAAATAGCTCATGTTTCTAGAACATTAGAAAACACAGATTTTTTAAGACCCGAAACAAACCTTGTTAGAGATTTTGAAAATTTAGAATATGGTGCTAGTGTAAGATTTAGAAAAAGTAGAAGTAGCAGTTATAGGCTTAGATACAACTTTAGAAACAGCACGCCAGACCTAGCGCAATTACAACCTTTTAGAGACGAATCTAATCCTTTAAACATCGTTACTGGTAACCCTGCATTAACACCTTCTAAAACACATAGCTTAAATTTTGGGGCATCTAACTTTAATTGGCAACAAAGAACTGGTTTTTGGTCTTTTGCAAGTATGTCTTTCACAAACGATAGAGTTGTAGCAAAAACAGTAATTGATCCTAATACATTAATTAGAGAAACAAGTTACGCTAACGTAGATGGTTTTTATAGTATTAGAGCTGGTGGTAGCTATAGTACAACTAAAAAATGGGAAGATTTTGGTAGTTTAAAAACAGAATTCAGAGTTTTTGGTAACTATAATAAGAATATTAACTTTAACAACGGTGTTCAGTATTCTAGTAAAACCGCTACAATTTCTCCTAGACTTGGTTTTGATTTTAATTGGGATAAAGTTTTACAAATTAGACCAGAATATTCTATTTCGTTTAATAACAATACTTATGATATTGATAGTTTTGATAATAGAAACTTTGTTAGTCATGATATAAACATACAAACAGCAACATTTCTTCCAAAGAAACTAGAATGGAGAAATGATATAAGATATAATTACAATCCTAATATTGCAGATGGTTTTCAAAAAAGTTCTTGGTTTTGGAACACTTCAATTAGATACTCAATCTTAAAAGATCAAGGTGCAATTACCTTAAAAGTATATGATTTATTAGATCAGAATACAAATGCAAGAAGAGTTGCAACAGAAGATTATGTACAAGATTCTTCTAGTACAGTTTTAAACCAATACGCAATGTTATCTTTTACTTGGAAATTTAACAGCTTAGGTGGTGCTGGTAAAAAGTTCGAACCTTCTAACAGAAGAAGATATAGAGGATAATACTCATATAACATTTAATAAAAAAAGCCCGATAAATAAATTTATCGGGCTTTTTTTATTATTATTTCTTAACTCCTAGTTTCATCAATATTGTTTCTAACAAACACCATTTTGTAAATGCAGATTGTATCATATTTGCACCAATAAAAACACCAAACCACAACCAATTAATACTTACATAATAGGTTAACACAACCATTAAAAGTACCATAAAACCAACTATAACTCTAAAATATTTATTCAACATAATTTACTTTTTTTTTATTTATAATTCTTTTTTTCAATCATATAATACACTAACGGAACAACCAATAATGTTAATACTGTTGAGACAATGGTTCCTCCCATTAAAGAAATTGCCAAACCTTGAAAAATTGGGTCAAATAAGATAACAAAGGCTCCAATTACAACGGTACCTGCAGTTAATAAAATTGGTGTAGTTCTAACAGCTCCTGCTTCTATAGCAGCTTGTTTTAAAGGGACTCCTTCTTCTAGTCTTAAATTGATAAAATCAATCAGTAAAACGGAGTTTCTTACCATAATTCCTGCCAGAGCTATCATTCCAATAAATGAAGTTGCAGTAAAAAAGGCTCCCATAATCCAATGTCCTAAGATAATTCCTATTAATGATAACGGTATGGCAACCATCATTACAATTGGTGCTTTAAAGTTTTGAAACCATCCAACAATTAAAATATAAATTAAGATAATTGCGCCTAAAAATGCAATTCCTAAATCTCTAAAAACTTCTAAAGTAATTTGCCATTCTCCATCCCATTTTACTGTATAATCATCTTCATAATCTGGCTGACCTAAATACATTTCATTCAATTTATAGCCTTCAGGAAGTTCAATTGTATTTAATTTTTCTTCCATTCCTAAAATTGCATATGCAGGACTTTCTAATTCTCCAGCC
>CAXBIR010000023.1:0-35665 GCA_963975825.1 uncultured Polaribacter sp. | reverse complement strand
TTCTACATCTTCACCAGAAAAACCTAACCATTCTTTGTCTCCATAACGTTTATTGTTTCCAGATATTCCGTTAATTAAAGCCTGTTTGCCTCCAGCATTATACGCTTTATGTGGTAAAACATTTAAACTTATACTTTTACCAACAGCTTTGTGTAAATTTATTTTTTGTTCAAAAATACTTCCTAATTGCTTACCATTATTACTAAAAACAGCAGCTTTTAAAGTAGTTGAAGCATTTATTTCTACTGGTTTTGTATATGTACTATTTTCTGAGAATACAGGAGTGTTTCCATTTAAAGAATACATTATTTTTTTATCTGTTGTAGTTTCTAACGCATATGTTAATTTTTCGTTTTTAGAAATTAATGCGCCTTTAACCTCATATAAATGATTTGCATAATTAACATTCATAGCATCTAAACGCTTGTTAAAATGTTCTAGTCTTTTTACAAAATTGGTGTAGTTTTTATTCTTATTACTACTCCAAACAACTTCAGCCAAGGCAATTGCTCTAGGAAATGCCATATATTCTGCTTGTTCTGGTGTTGGTATATATTCTGTCCAAAGATTTCCTTGAGCGCCCAAAACATATTTGCTTTCTTCTTTATTTAATTCTTCTGGAATAGGATTGAAACTATACACTTTTTCTAGAGGTAAAAATCCACCAAAAGCCAAGGGTTCATTTTCATTGGTAGCTTGGTAATGATCGAAATAACAATGAGAACCAGGAGTTAAAATAACATTGTGTTTCTCTTTAGCAGCTTGCACAGCGCCACTTGTTCCTCGCCAAGACATAACAGTTGCATTTGGCGCCAAACCACCTTCTAGAATTTCGTCCCAACCAATAATTTGCTTTCCTTTAGAGTTGATGTATTTTTCCATTCTAGTAATAAAATAACTCTGCAAACCATGTTCGTCTTTTAAGTTTTCCTTTTTTATTAATTGCTGACAATGCTTGCAATTTTTCCAATTGGTTTTTGGTGCTTCATCACCACCAATATGAATATATTTTCCTGGAAATAAAGCCACAACTTCATCTATTACATCTTCTAAAAATTTAAAAGTTTCTTCTTTCGGACAATAAATATCATTAAAAACACCCCATTTTGTAGCAACTTCAACTTGTTTTCCTGTACAACCCAATTCTGGGTATGCAGCAATGGCAGCTTGTGAATGCCCAGGCATTTCAATTTCTGGAATTACAGTAATTTGTCTTTCTGAAGCATATTTTACAATCTCTTTAATTTCTTCTTGCGTATAGTATCCACCATATTTTTTCCCATCAAACTTATGTGGCTTATCTGAATAATGCCCAACTAAAGTCTCTTTTCTAAAAGCTGCAATTTCTTGTAGTTTCGGATATTTCTTAATTTCAATTCGCCAACCTTGGTCTTCTGTTAAATGCCAGTGAAACGTATTCATTTTTAACATTGCCATTAAATTGATGTATTTCTTAATAAAATCAACAGAAAAGAAATGACGAGCAACATCTAAATGCATACCTCTATAAATAAATTGTGGTTCATCTTTAATCTCTAAACATCGAATTGCAATAGATTTTGATGTGGTTTTTAAAGGCAATAGTTGTATTAAACTTTGTACTGCATAAAAAGCGCCTTTTTGTGTTTTTGCTTCTATTAAAATTTCATTTTCTTCAATTTTTAAATGATATCCTTCTTCATTTTTAATATTAGAATTTATAGAAAATTTTATTTTTCTATTACTAGACGAAGATGTTTCTATGTTAAAAACTGTTTTTAAATAAGAATTAAAATATGTAACAACCTCTTCAAATTCATTTTTATATTCAATTGAAACATTTTTATCTAATAAAAAATCTCCTTTATAAATTGTTTGAGATAACGGTACAGGAATAATATTAGGTTCAATAGCTTTTTCAATTTTGTGATTACAGTTTGATAAAATCACAATAAAAAAGAGAAGAAAGTAATGCCAAATTTTCATTTTCTGTTATATTTGGTACGAATTTAATAATCTATTTTAATGAAACTTAAATTTTTCTCACTTTTTATTGCATTTAACCTATTATTTGGTTGTACAGAATCTTCACCAATTATTGTTGCAAAAAAAGACCAATTACTAATTTCTTATGTAAATCCGTTTATTGGAACTGGTGGTCATGGACATACTTATCCTGGAGCAACAATGCCTTTTGGTATGATGCAATTAAGTCCAGATACACGTTTAGATGGTTGGGATGGTTGTTCTGGTTATCATTATTCAGACAACGAAATTTATGGTTTTTCACACACGCATTTAAGTGGAACTGGAGTTTCAGATTATGGAGATATTTTGTTAATGCCAACAAACAAACAAGTCTTTAATAATGGTGCAGATGGAAAAGAAGGATACAAATCTAAATTTTCTCATGAAAAAGAAATTGCAGAACCAGGTTATTATAAAGTACATTTAGACGATACTAATATTAATGTAGAATTAACGGTTTCTAAAAGAAGCGGAATTCATAAATACAATTTTCCTTCAAAAGATAACCAGTTTGTAATTTTAGATTTATTACATAGAGACAAAGTATTAAGTGCTAAGATTAATAAAGTTTCAGATACAGAATTAACAGGACATCGTTTTTCTGAAGCTTGGGCAACAGACCAACGTTTATTTTTTGCCATCGAAACCTCTCATACATTTAAAGATGTTTTGCAATCGCCAGAAAAAAAAGGAATGGTTGGTGGACAAAAAATGGCTTTAAATTTTATCAATCCTAATAACGAACCTGTTATAATTAAAATAGGAATTTCTGCGGTTGATATTGAAGGAGCAAAGAAAAATTTAAAAGGAGAAATAGGAAAGAAAACTTTTAAAGAGGTTAAAAAAGTAGCACAAGATTTTTGGGAAAAGCAATTAGAAAAAATTGTTATTGAAGATACAAATCTTAACAATAAAACTAATTTTTATACTTCTATGTATCATGTTGCAATTGCACCAAATTTATACCAAGATGTAGATGGACGTTACAGAGGAATGGATTTAAAAATTCATGAAGCGAAAGATTTTGATTATTATACTGTTTTTTCTATGTGGGATACCTACAGAGCTGCACATCCTTTATACACAATCATAGAACAAGAAAAAACCAACGATTTTATAAATACATTTTTAGCAAAATATGACGAAGGTGGTATTATGCCAATTTGGGATTTAGCAGGTAATTACACTGGTTGTATGATTGGTTATCATGCAGTGCCAATTATTACAGACGCTTATTTAAAAGGGATAAAAAATTACGATGTAGATAAAGCCTTTAAAGCTATGAAACATTCTGCTACTAGAGATAAATTAGGGTTAGATTCCTATAAAAACTTCGGATTTATTCCTGTGGAAAAAGAAAGTGAATCTGTTTCTAAAACTTTAGAATATGCTTATGATGATTGGACAATTGCACAAATGGCAAAAAGTTTAGGAAAAGAAGACGATTTTAAAACCTATTCTGAAAGAGCACAATATTATAAGAATGTTTTCGACCCAGGTTCTCTATTTATGAGAGGAAGATTTAGAAATACTTGGTTTGCACCTTTTGATCCTTATGAAGTAAACTTTAATTATACAGAAGCCAATTCTTGGCAATATAGTTTTTATGTTCCACAAGATATTTCTGGTTTTACAAAACTGTTAGGCGGAAAAGATAAATTAGAAAACCAGCTAAATAAATTATTTGTTGCAGAAGACAAAACATCTGGTCGTCATCAAGTAGATATTACAGGTTTAATTGGGCAATATGCTCATGGAAATGAACCAAGTCATCACATGGCATATTTATATAATTTTGTAAATAAACCTGCTAAAACTCAAGAAAAAGTTCGTCAAATTTTAACAGAACTATATACTAATACGCCAGATGGAATTTCTGGAAACGAAGATTGTGGACAAATGAGTGCTTGGTACATTTTTTCTTCTTTAGGATTTTACCCTGTAACACCAGGTTCTAATGAATATATAATTGGTTCGCCTTTATTTGAGAAAGGAACTATTAATTTAGAAAACGGAAAATCATTTACTATTGAAGCAAAAAATCAATCTACAGAAAATAAATATATTAAATCTGTAAAGTTAAATAATGAAGCGTATGAGTATTCTTATATTAATCATGAAGATATTATGAATGGAGGTAATTTAGTTTTTGAAATGACTAATGCACCCTCTAAATGGGGAACTAAGGATGAATTTATTCCATCAACAGAAATAAAAGAACATATAATTGTTGCTGCACCTTTTATAGCAAAAGGAGATATTGCTTTTAAAGGAAGTACAGAAGTAACATTACAAAATGTAGATAAAAATACTGCAATCTTTTATGCTTTAAATGATAAGTTTAAAAAGTATGAACAGCCATTTGTTATTGATGAAAAAGCTACGTTAAAAGTATATGCAGAAAAGAACAATGTAAAAAGTACTACGATAATTACAGATTTTTACAAAATTGACCCAAATATTAAAATTGATTTACAGACAGAATATGCAAATCAATACAATGCTGGTGGAGACAATGCCTTAATTGACGGAATTGTTGGCGCAGAAGATTTTAGAACAGGAACTTGGCAAGGGTATTTTGATGAAGATTTAATTGCTGTAGTAGATTTAGGAAGTGAAAAAAGGATAGAAAAAATTCAAGTTAATTTTTTAGAAGACCAAAGAAGTTGGATTTTTCTTCCAACGGAAATTGATTTTTTAATTTCGAATGATGGAGTTAATTTCACATCTATAAGCAAAAGAAAATTTACCAAGGTACAACCAAAAGAAAATGTAGAAATTGAGAAGTCAATAATAAAAATTAAACCTAAAAAAGCTAGATACGTAAAAATTATAGCAAGAAAGCTTGGAGAACTTCCAAAATGGCATTTAGGTTATAAACACAATGGTAGAAGTTGGTTGTTTGTAGATGAAATTCAAATAAATTAAGAAAATGAAAAGAAGAAATTTTTTAAAAAAAGCTTCAGCAACAGGTTTGGGTTTAGTTGCAGTTTCATCAACAATTATAAGTTGCAATGATGATAAAAAAGAACCTGAATTAGTTGAAGATTCAGGAAAAAAAATAGTTCCTGTTGTGGTTGCAACATGGCGCTTTCATAATGCAACAAAAGCAGCTTGGGAAGTTTTAGAAAAAGGAGGAACTTCATTAGATGCAATAGAACAAGGTTGTAGGGTAGAAGAAGCAGATTTAAATAATACAACTGTTGGTAATGGAGGCACACCAGATAGAGATGGTAATGTAACTTTAGATGCTTGTATTATGAATAAAGAAGGCAATTATGGAGCTGTAGTTTGTATGGAAAATATAGCACATCCTATTTCTGTTGCTCGTAAAGTAATGGAAGATACTCCGCATGTTTTATTGGCAGGAAAAGGGGCAGAAGAGTTTGCCGTTTTAAAAGGTTTTAAAAGAGAAAACTTACTTACTGAAGCAACTAAAAAAGCTTGGAAGAAATGGAAAGAAAAATCTGAATACAAACCAATAATAAATATAGAAAATCACGATACCATTGGTATGTTGGCAATAGACAAGAATGGCGATATTTCTGGAGGTTGTACAACTAGTGGTTTGGCTTACAAAATGGCAGGTAGAGTTGGCGATTCTGCAATAATTGGTTCTGGTTTATTTATAGATAATGCAATTGGTGGTGCTACAGCAACTGGTATGGGAGAAGAAGTACTAAAAACTGTTGGTAGTTATTTAATTGTAGAATTAATGAGACAAGGCAGAACACCACAAGAAGCATGTGAAGAAGGGGTGAAGAGAATTGTAACATCTAATCCTAACTATAAAAATTTTCAAGTAGGTTATGTTGCTCTAAATAAAAAAGGTGAATATGGTTGTTATTGTATTCATGGAGGATTTGGAATAAGCAAGTATCAAGAAGGAGAACAAACTTATGTAAACTCTGGTTCATATATTAAAAAAGCATAAACATAAAATGACAACAACAACTAACAAATCATACAGAAGTGCCTTTATATTTTTAACAACATTATTTTTCCTTTGGGGATTTATAACCGTTTTAGTAGATAGTTTAGTGCCAAGATTAAAAGACGTTTTTGAAATGTCTTATGCAAAAACAGTGCTAGTTCAGTTTGCATTTTTTGTTGCATTCTTTGTGTTTTCTTTACCAGCAGGATTTATTTTATCTAAAATTGGGTATAAGAAAGGAATTGTTTTAGGTTTATTAATAATGGCATTAGGTTGTTTACTATTTTATCCTGCAGCAGAATATAGAGTTTTTTCAGTGTTCTTAATTGGTTATTTTACTTTGGCAGGTGGAATTACAGTATTACAAGTAGCGGCTAATCCTTACGTAGCTTTGTTAGGAAGTGAAGATGGAGCTTCTAGTAGATTAAATCTGTCTCAAGCATTTAATTCTTTAGGAACCACAATAGCACCAGTTGTTGGAGCCTTGTTTTTATTAAGTGATTCTGTAAAAACCTCTACAGAAATAGATGCATTAAACAACGCAGATAAAGCAAGTTATTATGTTGCAGAAGCCTCTACAGTGCAAACACCATTTTTACTAATAGCAATTTCTATTATAATTTTAGCAATTATATTTTGGTTTATAAAATTACCAAAAGTAATGCAAGAAAGCCCAAAAGGAGGATATATAAAATTGCTTAAAAATAAATTAATGCTAATGGGTGCATTGGGTATTTTTGTTTACGTAGGAGCAGAAGTTGCTATTGGAAGCTTTTTAGTAAATTATTTTTCTGATATGAATTTAGCATCAGTAATTTCACAAAATGAAACGATGATGAATATTGCAAATGCGATAGCAAGTACATTTAATAAAACATTTACAGATTCAGATCCAAAATCTTTATTAGGAATTTTTGTTATTTTTTATTGGGGAGGAGCAATGGTTGGACGCTTTATAGGTGCTTATTTAACTAAAATTATTTCTCCAGGAAAAGTTTTGAGTATTTTTTCTTTGTTAGCAATTTCTTTAATTTTAATTTCTATAAACACAACAGGCTTACTTTCTATGTGGTCTATTTTAGCTGTAGGATTATTTAATTCTATTATGTTTCCAACAATATTTTCTTTAAGCTTAGAAGGTTTAGGAGATTTAAAAGCACAAGCTTCTGGCTTACTTTGTATGGCAATAGTTGGTGGTGCAATTATCCCTTTTATATTTGGTAGTTTAATAGATGGTTTTGGTTTTAAAATTGCCTTTATTTTAACCATTTTGTGTTATGGATATATTCTATTTTATGGAAGATTTAAAGCTAGAAAGTAATTAAACTTTAAAGTTTATTTATCTTTTAGATGATAAATAATTTAGAAAAAAAAACCGAAACAATACTGTTTCGGTTTTTTTTTATACTATTTTAAAATTTAATTTATTCAATAACAATCTTCTTAGAAAGTTTTCCTTTTTCAGTTTCTAAGTTTATAATATATACAGATGTTGGTAATTTTTTTACTTCCAATCTGTTTTCTGTAGTATTGTCTATATTTTTAAAAGTCTTTATTTTCTGACCTAAAAGATTAAATAGCTCTACTTTATTAATCTTAATTAATGTTTTGTTTTTTATAACTACTTGTTCTGCATTACTGTCCATAAATACAGATAGTTCGTTGTCTAAAGTGTTGTTATCTTCTACAGATAATGAATTTTGTTTAGAAAATGTAACAAAAAACCTATCGGTATAACTCCCTTTAGTAAGGTTTATTTCCTTAGGGTTTTCGTCTAATAAATAATAGTTGTTGGTTAGTTTATCTAATAAGTAAATTTTACCAGAAATATTATTCACCTCATCAATTTGTATTGTAAAAGGATTATCTGTACCTAATTTAATACTAACAGGTATTTCTAAATTTTTATTTATTGATGAAACTCCAGCTATAATTAATTTTTTATCTGAGTATTTTGGAAAGTACCAATAAAAATCTGTGCTAGCAAGATCAAAAACTTCACTATCATAACCATTATCATAGTCAAATGAATTGGTTTTTCTAAAAGAAATACCAATTTGTCTGTGCGATTTTATGTCCCCAGAAACTGTATGATTAAATCCTAGTTTTAATTTAGGAAGTAAATCCATATTTTCTTCACCAGTTTTCTTTAATTTTTCTTTTTTATCACTCTTAAAGAAATATGTACCACCAGAAGCATAATTGTTGTTCTCATAATTTCTTTGAGAATTTTCAAATCTTATTGTACCACCAGATGCAGATGAAGAAACAAAAAATCCTTGACCAACAGCTATATATCTATTTGGTGCATTATAAGTTCCTGTTCCTAAACTAGGTAAATTACCTTTTGTAAATTTTAAATCATCTATAATTAAATTGTAAGGGTTATTTGTTGTTATTGTAAATGAGGTAACATCTTCCCAATTTAAAGTAATTTCTTGTCCTGTTATACCAGAAAGCACTTGACTAACAGGTGTTTCACCACCATTAGGCGTTAAGGTAATTGTTGGGTTTGTTAAAGGTAAAATTACATTATTATATAAATAAATAGATTTAAGATCAACTTTTCCATTAAAATTAAAAGTAACATCGTATGTACTTGTAGATAAACCAATATCTCCAATTATACTTCCTAAACTACCTCCAATACCCAATAAGTTAGATAATAAACCAATAGAACCAGAAGATTTGGTAACTGTTGTAGTTATACCTTCTACTGTTTGTGAAATATTTGTACCATTTGTAGTTGCGTTTTCCCAATCAAAAACCAAAGGAGGAAGGCTTCCAAGGCTATTTGCTGCAATTCCCATAGATATATTTCTTTGAGAATAACCTCCTTGGTACCCTGTTAAATTATGTCCTTCAGAACTTGCAGGATTCGCTTTGTCTTCTCCTGTATGTTCCCAGAAATAAATTGTACCGTCGATTTCGTTAATATTTGTATTGATAAAATCTATTGCATCTAAAGCACTTGGATACGGATTACCTAATAAACTTGTTGTGGCAGGATCTACATCAAAAGTTATAGAACCATCATTAGGCGTACCAACAAATGTAAAGTTTTGTGGAGTTTGCCCAGTACTTTTCATGGTATAACCTTGCCCTCTTTTTATCGAACTTAATTCTCTTCTTTGTACATAATCTGCTTGAGTTGTGCCATTAAAATAAGAGTATATCCAATAAGGTGCAATTTTAATCGGTGTAACTCCAGCTATCCCAGGTGCTCCATCATAAATACTTCCATTACCAGACCAATCTATTTCTGTAATTGTAGACGCAGCAGAAGTAGGTTCATTTCCGTCTTTCATTACTTCTTTTACTCTAAAGGAATCTTGGTTTAATTCTCTTACAGGTGATGACCAATAATGATATCTGTAAATACTTGGTACAATAGCTTTTTGATCTCTATATAATTTACCTGTACCTTGTACGTTTGAAAAACCAGTATGAGTTTGAATTAATTGTCCGTCTCCAATTAATTTCATTTCTCCATCTAAGATAAAATCTTCATCAAACTCTAAATATCTATTATCTGAAACCATTAATTTAGAATTATCTTTTATCCAAACACATTCAACTTTAACATTTTCTGTAAGTAAAGCGTGTGTTAAAGAGGTTTGAGAATCTATAACTAAAACCTTATCTCTGTCTGCAGAATTTGTACTTGGTCCGCCAGAAATACTACTGCTATTACCACCTACCCAAGCATTAGAATCTCCGTTCCAGAAAATACCATTAATCTCAGAATATGTAAAATATTTTACACCGTTAAAATCGTACTGTGCAGCATATACATTTTCTGAATTTACAACAATGTCAGATAATAAAACGTAGTTTACATTAGAAGTAAAGTTTGCATCATCTGCTATTTTTAAAACCTTAATTGTATTTGGAGTTGTTAGAGCTGCGTCTAAAACAGCTTTATTTGCTGTAATTTGAGTCGAACCAACACTTCCTGTTTCAACGATTTTCCAGGTTCTACCAATTGTTTTTTCTGGTGCACAAACTAATTCTGTTTCTGTAATTGAGTTTATTGCACCATTGTTATTACCCCAAACTAAGAAATCTTTATTTTTAGAAAAATTGCCAGAATTTGTTAAGTTTGTTGCTGTAATGGTATTTAAACCAATTGTAATCAATGCATCTGAATTTACAGATTTAGATTGTTTTTGCTCTAAAGCCATAGCATCGTCTTTACCAATACCTGCAACGTCGTTATGAAAAATACTATTTAGGGTGTAATCCCAAACCTTAGTATTACCATCTGTTAAAACATAATCACCATCGGTAACAGAAGTATTATTGGTATTACTTAAAGTAAAACCATATTTAATTGCTAAATAAGTTTCTACACTTTGTTTTTTTGCATCTGAATGAGCATCACTGTATAAAATAACTTCTGCAACGCTACCATCTATAACTCTTGTTGTAAAGTTTCTATCTCTACCAACTGTGTAGGTATAAGATCCTTCTGAGTCTGGTGAAATATTTGAAGTAAATATTCTAGAATGCATTTCAAAAGTATCTGGTCTTGGATGCGCTGTTAATTGAGTCTCTAAACCGTTAACATATTGCACACCATTTCTAACTTCTATCGGATTATAGGTAGTGTCAAAAACAAAATCTGTACCGTTAGTTGTGTTGCCATTTCCGTGCCCTAAACCAGCGCCGTCATTGTGTGTAAATGGAGTAGTCCAATCTGTATTAGATTTATCGTTGTAAACAATATACATTGTTCTAGGGTTTAATAGACCTGTGTAAGATAAACCATCTCCGTTTGCTTGATTAAAAGTTACTGTTGGATTAAAGTTTAAATTATTAGCAATAATACTAGCATCTGGTTCTTGACCGGTAGTAGCATCAAAATCTAAACTAGCTGTTTGATCTTCCCATCTTGTCACTATATTAGTACCATTAACATTTTTATCTGCTCTTAACCATAATGTGTTTCCTGTAAAATCTGGTGTTACAGGATCTGAATCTTCATCACGATAATCTACATCATCAGTACTTACATCAGAGTCTTCATCTGGTAAATCTTGAGAAGGTGTGTTAATTTCATCATTAACATCATATCTATCGTTAAGATTAGCTCCTTCAAAACTATTATCTAGCCCATCGTTGTCAGAATCTGTTCCACTTAGAGCATTATCAGTAAACCCATTTTCTTCAATATCTAATAATCCGTCACCATCAGAATCAGTATCAAGGTAATCAGGAATTGTATCTGGGTTTGTAAGTGATGCATCTGTGTTTTCTTGAGTAGTTAAATCTACACCAATAATACCTGCACAATCTGCAGCTAAAGCACAATCTGGGTCGTACGCATCATCTAATCCATCATTATCGGTATCTGATCCACTTGGAGAAACATATCCAATTGTTGGTTGTGCTTCTATGTTATCTGGAATTCCGTCATTATCAGCATCTATATCTAAACTATTTATTACGCCATCGTTATCTGTGTCACTTCCTAAAGCTACTTCGGTTAAAATGTCTTCTGAAGAAAACACTCCTGCAGGTGTGTTACTATATCTGGCAGCATCAATTAAACCAGAATAATAACCATTAACACCTGCGCCTGTTGCCCCACCAATTGGGCCACCAAGACCACCATCATTCGTATGACCAGGAATTGTTGTGTAGTCTGTAGAAATATCTAAGCTTACAGGGTTACCATCTACATATAAAGTTAAAATACCGTTTACAAAAGTCGCGGCTACGTGATGCCATGCGTTATCAACAGCTATAGAAACAGGGTGTGCTAAATCTCTTTGGTTAGCTGCGCCGCCGTTTCGAGTTGATAATGTGATTACACCATTGTTAATCCATAATGTTATACCATTAGTAGCACCACCTTCGTCATAAATAACTCTTTGACCTGAAACGTCATCTGGTTTTATCCATGCAGAAAAGCTTATATGTGTATAAGTGCCTTCCATAAATCCATTATCTTGACTGTATCTTAAAACGTCATTAGTTCCATTAAATTCAGCAGAATGTGTTCCCTGAATTGCATCTGTAGAATAATCTGGTTGATTTGTTTCTGGTCTTTCGTTATTGCCGTTACCAGAAGCATCGTTAGAGTTATTATCTAATGGCCAATACGCATCTGGATTTGTAGCAAAATTTGGAGAAATTGAAGCGTCTGCTTGATCTTCTATAATGTCTGGAATACCATCATTGTCATCATCAATATCAATATCATTTGTAATACCATCTCCGTCTGTATCTACACCAATTATATCATCTCTATAATCTAAATCTCCACCAATATTAACATCAGCATCACCGTCTGTAAAATTATCTGTAGGTGTATTATCAAAAGAACCGTTTACATCAACATAATCATCGCCATTATCTAATGTGTTATCTAAACCGTTTTTACCAACTGGGTTGGTAGTTGTGCTACCATTGTTAGGTAAAGTAGTTAAACCAGATTCTAAAATATCATTGATACCATCATCATCTGAGTCTAAGTCTAAGTAATCTGGTTCACCAGTTTCGTCCGTATTTACAGGAGATATACCTGTGTCATAAGCTAAATCTATACCAAAAATGCTATAACTACCAGTAGGTGCAATATATCCATTTGTAGATTGTGCTTCGATATTATCTGGTATTCCATCATTATCTGCATCTAAATCTCTAAAGTCAAAAACATTATCTCCATCACTATCTATAGGTGCACAAAAACCAATATTACCAATAGCTATGTTTTGTATGTCTGTTAAACTTCCAGTTCCTGAGTTTTTGTATATAATTTGAATTTGAGTTATCCATTCAGAAATAGAGTTAATTATTAAATTTGAACTGGCTGTTCCTGTTCCTCTAAAAGTATTATTTCCTAGAAAATTATTAGTGGCACCCGTTGTAAAATCTGAAGGAACTAAATTATAAGAAGTTCCATCTTGTTTTGTTATTATAATTTCAACTTCATCTATAGCAATTATATTTACATCTTGATTTAGATCAAATATTGTAAAGTTAATGCCAAAAACAGGAGCGTTAAAATTAATAGTATGTCTAGAAAAAGCAGAAAAAGAGGCTCCCTGATTTAAATTGTAAGAACTGTTTGTAGTTGTTGCATCATTTATTCTGTAATTACTTTCGCTATTTACATTAGAAGTTCTAGTTAAACTAATTTCTATGTTGTTATTAAAAAATGTAGGTAAAACTACTGTAGGATCATCTCCTGATGATGTAACGGTAGTTCCTTCTGTATATATATTATTCCAGTTTAAAACGCCACTTGTTGGGTCTGTTAAAACACAATTACCTACACCTAATTCTATGGCATCTACTATACCATCGTTATCGTCATCTAAATCTAGCTCATCACTTATACCATCTTCATCATAATCATTTGTAAAAGTATTATCTCTATAATCTACATCACCAGCATTAAATACATCTGCATCGGTATCTGGAAAATTATTGCTTTGAGAATTATCATAAGATCCATTTACATCTATATAATTATCACCATTGTCATATGCGTTGTCTAGACCGTTATTACCATAAATACCAGTTAAAGTAACTCCTGCTTCTGCATTATCTAACTTACCATCGTTATCAGAATCATTATCTAAATAATCTGGATTACCATCTGAATCTGTGTCTTGAGGAGTTAGGCCACCTGTATAAGCGGTATCAATACCATTAGCATCATAAACACCATCTGGTCCTGTGTAACCTAATGTAGATTGTGCTTCAATATTGTCTGGTATTCCATCATTGTCTGAATCTAAGTCTAAACAGTTTAAGATTCCATCTCCATCTAAATCATCTGCAGGGTTAATATATTCTAATTGAAAGTTATTTAGATTAAAATTAGAAGTTTGTCCAAAAAAGGAATTATCAATATAATAATCAGATCCGTTTGCTGGTACAGTACTTGTATATACAACAATGCCGTTAACTAAATATCTTACTACTTTACCAGTTTTAGATATACTTAACTCATTGCCACTTGCACCACTTCCAAAGTTACCTATGAAGTTTCCGTTTTCGTAAATTTGTAATACTTGATTGCTACCAATAACGTAAAAAGAGTAATCTGGATCTGGCCAGTTACTTGTAGATTCTGTACCAGCTTCATTAATACCAATTACTACTCTTCTTTCAGTAGCGCCACTAAAAGTTCCATTAAGAGTAAATTTTACTTCAAAACTTCCATTAGCTCCGTAAGTAGAAAAATTAGGAGAATGAGTACTATTTACATAACCAGAAGTACCATTTGTAAAATTAATATTATTACCAATATAGCTAAAGCCAGAACCTGCAACTGTGGTAAAAGATAAGTTGTTAGTTATTACACTTTCTGAACTACAACCTTCTTCTGTATCTAAAATTCCATCATTGTCGTCATCTAAATCTACACTATCTGGTATTCCATCACCATCATTGTCACTAAAAGTACTTGTTATATCTCTCCAATCTATTTCTCCACCAATAGGTGTATCAGGAAAATCATTAAATGGTGTGTTGTCAAAAGTTCCATTTACGTCAGAATAATTATCTGAATTTTCATAGCTAGAATCTAAACCATTTATTCCAAAATTACCATGTAAAGATAAATTTGCTTCAATTCTATCTAAAGTACCATCATTATCTGAATCTAAATCTAAGAAATCTGGAATAGAATCTGAACCATTATCTGTATTTACTGGTGTAATATTTGTTCCTCCTTGTGCAGTTTCGTAATTATCATCTAAACCATTATTGTTGTTGTCTGTAAAACCAGATCCTGGTGCTCCACTTGGTGCAATATAGTTTGATGTAGCTTGTGCTTCTATGTTGTCTGGAATTCCATCATTATCTGAGTCTAAATCTAAATAGTCTGGTACCCCATCTTTATCTGTGTCTTCTGAACAATTTGTATTTTTGATTACACCAATTGCATCTATTTCAAAATCTACAGTATTTAAAGTACCTTTTGTAATTTCTAAATACCTAAAACTCGTATTAGAGGTTACTATTGTATTTTGAAATGTAATGTTATTTGTACTTTGAGGACGATTAGGATGTAAAACATAAGTAGTTCCATTAGAAGACTCACTTAAATCGATATAGGCAGTTCCTGTGGTTACATTATTTCTTCTTCGCCATGTAATTTGATACTGAGTTCCTGCAGGGTAGGTTTGACCTAAGTCAAATTCAAAAATACTAGTACCATCATATACTTGACCGAAATTGCCATCTGGTTCTCCTGTAATATTTACCGAGTTTACAATACTTGTTTCAGATTCTATTGTACCATTATAACTAAAGCAAATTGGTACAAAACCTTCATCTGTATCTAAAATTCCATCATTGTCATTATCTATATCTGCAGTATTTGGAATTCCATCTCCATCTGTATCTATAAATCCAGCTACAGAAATATCTCTCCAATTAACATCGTTTGGTAAACCTAAACTTGCATTATTGCCATCATCAGGAAAATTATCTGTTTGCGAATTATCAAAAAGACCATTTACATCATTATAATTATCTCCATTATCGTAGATATTATCTAAACCGTTTTCACCATAAATTCCACTTAATATTAAATTGGCTTCAATAGAATCAGAAACGTTGTCTCCATCAGAATCTAAATCTTTATAATCTGGTTCGCCGGTATTTTCTGAATTTACAGGTGTAATTGCTGTACCAGAAGTTCCTCCAAGAACAATAGGGTCATAATTGTCATCTAATCCATCGCCATCAACATCTGTAAAACCTGCAGTTGTTGTTCCACTTGGTGCAATGTAGTTTGATGTAGTTTGTGCTTCAATATTATCAGGAATTCCATCATTGTCTGTATCTAAATCTAAATGATTTGGAATTCCGTCATTATCAAAATCGAAAACATCTGGTATGCCATCTGAGTTTAAATCTATATAACTTGTTTTAGATGAATCTCCTGTACCATCATCTCTTGTGTCTAAGTAATTTGGTAGTTTATCACCATCTTCATCACCTAATGGGTTGTAAGTTGTGATTCCTATTGTTAATTCTATGGTGTCTAAAATTCCATCATTATCATCATCTACATCAATAACGTCTGGTACACCATCATTATCTGTATCTAATTCTTCTATAGCGTTTAATTCTATTGCTATTTGTAAACTTTCTAAACCTTGATAAGGAAACGGACCTTCATTGGCATCTGTTCTAGGGTAGAAAGTAACATTCATATTACCAGATGTTGGAGCTCCGATAAATACAACATTATTGATACCCCAAGTATCTCTTGTAATATTAGAAATGGTTTGTCTACCATTATTATCTATTTCAAAATCATACTCATCCATATAACTACCAGAATAATAGGTGTTGGCAGGATCTGAACCATCTGCGTTAGAAAGTGCTGTTAAAGTATAAATTTTAAGAATATAAATTTTGTTAGACTCTAAGCCACCCATTGTAGCTGTAACAGACTCTTCAGTACCTGCAAGACCAATTCCATCACCAATATCTCTAATAGAAACCCATGTTAAATCTCCTGTAGGTGGAAGAGGAAGTGGGGTTACCCAAGTCGCATTACCACCAGCACTACCTTGTCCTCCTGTATTAAATCTATTAGAAATATCTGGTGTACCACCAGTATCTAACCAATTAATAGGTGTACAATTTCCGCAATTTGTAACAATAGTTCCTGTACCAGGAATCGTTTGTGAAAAAGTGCTTTCTGTTAATAGAAATAATAAAAGAATTAACGTAATAAAGATTAGTTGTTTCTTTTTACTAATTAAGTATTCATTTTCCCTGAATGGATATACTTTTTGAGGTATGTTTGTCATAGATCGTGTTATAAAAAAACTTATTTTTAGGGGTGGGGGTCGCAAATATAATGTTAAATTTTTTAACATTTGGTTTTTTAGGCTTAATATGCTTAAAAACAGTGGTTAACCTGTTTTTTTTTAAGGTTTTATGATCTAAAAGCAGGGATGGAATTAGTTTTTTATGATAAAAAGAATAGAAGAATCGAGTTTATTCTTTCGCATTTAAATATACCCAGTAATTATTTTCTTTACAAAATATAGAATGCTCTTCTATGACTTCTAAATTATTTTTTTCTGTAAAATATGCTTTAAATTTTACAGCGTTTTTTGTTGAATCAAGTATTTCTAATCCAATCCATTTTACAGATTTAGTCCACTTTTCTAATTCTTTATACTCTTTATTAGAAGGTCTTGTAGCACTATAATGGCTTTTGTGTAAGTATTTTATATTAGCTAAAACAAAAGCACTGTATCTAGAGCGCATTAATTGTTCTGCAGAGGTAACAGCTTCAATATTATCGTGTGCTTTTTTACAACAGTTTTTATATAATTTATTTTGGTTACAAGGACAATTCATGATTAATTTATAAGTTCATTTTCTTTAGTTCTAAAACAACTTTCTTGTCCAAGAAACAAAGGGTTTCCATATTCTTCAGACCAAAAACCGTCTAAAATATCTTTAGAAATACATCTATAAACCACTACACCTTTATATATTGTATTCTCATCTCCTTGGTATTGAAAATTAATAACTAAGATATTATCTTTAAAAAAGCCAATTCCAAATTGTTGTTGACTTTTGTTTATCAACCATTCTGCAGCAATTCTATTATTTTCATCTAAAGTTAAAGTAAGTATCCCCTTATAAGATTTTTTAGAATCATCTTGGTTGTTCCCAAGTATTTGAAATTCGCCAATTAAATCTTCAATATTCATTTGTTAAAATAATTAAAGAGGTAAAGATAAAAAAGGTGTTTCTATTACTTTTATAATTAGTCTTATTTTTTCTTTTAGTGATAATTAATTTAAAGTTAGACTTTAAGGTAAAATTAGATAAAACATTAGCTATCCTAATAAATAAGGGCTTTTAACTTGAAGTGAGTAGTTTGTGAGTAGTGCTTTTTAGATGTTTATAATTTGTTTTTCATCAATTTTGTTAAAACATTTTAATATAAAATATAACATGAAAAAAGGATTACACAAAGTTTATTTTATTCTATTTTTTATTGGCACCCTACAAGTAAGTGCGCAAAAAATAGATTATAAAGAACAAGCTGCAAAAGAAGGCAGTAATTTTTATGAAATTGTAAATAAAACAAGAAAAGAGCTATCATTAAAAAGTAAAAATTCGAAGAAAATTTCAGATAGATTAGAAAGGAAAGCGTCTAAAATTTTTGAAAGATGGGTTTGGATTTGGAAAGATAGAGTAAATGCAGATGGTTCTTTTCCTAAAAATTATAATAAAGATTTATATACAAGCAATTACACTAGTGAATCTAAAAGTATTGCTGCAACATCAACTGTTGCTTGGGAACAAATAGGACCAAATACAATTGTAAATAAAAATGGTAATTTAGATTATCCTGGTCCTGGTAGAGTAGATGTTGTAGCTGTAGACCCAACAGATTCTTGGGTTATGTATGTTGGTACTACAAGTGGTGGTTTATGGAAAACTACAGATAATGGAGTTACATGGGCTCCAAAAACAGATAATCTTGCAGGTTTAGGTGTTACAGATATATTAATAGATTCTAATAATACAGATATTATATATATGGCTACTGGAGATAGAGATAGTTCTTATATTAGTTCTATAGGTTTATTTAAATCTACAGATGCAGGTGAAACTTGGTTACCAACAGCGTTAAGTTTTTCTTTATCTGATAATGAATATATAAGAGATATTGCATTTGCGCCAAATTCTACAACTACAATTTTTGCACTTACAAATTCTGAAATTAAAAAATCTACAGATAGTGGCGCAACTTGGACAAATACTGCTGTAGATTATAATGGGTTTTCATACACTGCAAAATTTCAATCGTTAGTTTTTGATCCAGATGATGCAACAAAAGTAGTTGTTTCAGATTTTTTTGGAGGTTTATATTATTCTACAGATAGTGGAGATAACTTTGCCATTCATGCTGCTTTTCCTGGAGGGAATGACCAGAAAATATTAAGAATTACAGCTACACCAGCAGATAATAATCACTTCTATGGAATAAATCAAGAAGGAGTTTTTCAAAAGTATCGTTTCAATTTTAATAACACTTTAGCAGATTTAGTTTCAGAAACAACTGTTACTGGTTTTAATTCTCAGCAAGGTTATATACAATGTATTGCAGTTTCGCCAACAAATGCAAATAATTTAATGGTTGGTGGTGTACAAGGTTGGAAATCTACAAATAATGGAGGTTCTTTTTCATCTGTTTTAAATGCATATGATAATCCTGTACCAGCAAATCAAATTCACGTTCATGCAGACCATCATTTTTTAATGTTTTTAGATGATAATACTATTATAAATGGAAATGATGCAGGACTAAGAATGGGGTCTTTTTCACCAACATCAGATGCAGATTTTCCAGATATTTCTAGCGGACTAATTATTACGCAATCATACAATATTGCTGTTACACAAGGTTTAAACGGAGATGATTATATGATGGCAAACCAAGATAATGATGGTTTTTCTAAAGTTTTAAAAGACGGTGTACAACAATGGGTTGCTGCTATTGCAGGAGATGGAACAGGAACAGCAATAGATTATAATAATCCAAATATTAGATACTTAGGAGGTACAAATGGTAGTTTAGATAGAACAGATGATGGCTACGAATCTGGTTACGATAGTAAAACACCAATTTTACCATCTAAAGCTGCGTCTACTTCAGAAGGAAAAGATGGTGCAGCATTTATTTCTCCATTAACAATGCATCCAACTTCTTCAGTTACATTATATGCTGGTCATGAAGATGTTAAGAAAACTACAGATAAAGGAGAAACTTGGTCTGCTTTAAATAGTGGTTTGGTAAAAACTAGTTTTATAGAAGTTGTAACAAACGGAGTAAGTACGCATATTTATGCTATTGGAGAAGATGGTAATTATAATAAAATTGCAAAAACTTCTAATGATGAAACAAATTGGACTTCAATAACGCCTCCTACAGGAACAACAATAAATAGTTTTGCAGCAATACCAGAAACAAATACTGTTTATGCATCTGTAAGTGGTTATTCAGATGGTAATAAAGTGTATAAGAGTTTAAATAATGGTACAACTTGGACAAATATAAGTGCAGGTTTACCAAATACTATTATGAAAAAAGTAATAGTAGATACTTCTAGATCTAATGAAACATTATATGTTGGCTCAGAATTAGGTGTTTATTGGAAAAATAATTCAATGGCAAGTTGGGCTAAATTAGGAACAGGTTTACCAAATGTAATTGTAACAGATCTAAAAATTAATTACACAAACGACAATTTATATATTGGAACTTTTGGTAGAGGTTTGTGGAAGTACGATACAAAAAAAGTTTTTTACGATGTTGAAGCTACTCAATTAGCTTCGGATGTAACTAATTGGGAAGGAAACTCTTTACCAACTAGCACAACAGAAGTTCTAGTAAGAAACAATACTACAATGAATGTAGATATAGATTTAAATACAAAATCTCTAGAATTAGAAACTAGTGGTAATTTAATTCTACAAGGTAAAAATTTAGTTGTAGAGAATGATTTAATTGTAGCTGGATCTAAAACTTTATCTGGTCAAACAATTGGCGGAGTTCAATCTTCAATAATTATTAAAGGAAATTATTCTGGTTCAGATACTGGTGTTGTTATAGAATCTCCAACATACATAAATAATAAATGGTATATTATTGGAATTCCTTTAATAACAGATACTAGTTTTAATGTTTTAAGTATGGTTTCTGATTATAGCATTAGAACAAAAACAGATCTAAGTCCTCATAAATATGCTTTTGGTACTTATAATGATACCAATGCAACAGGAAACAAATGGGATTATTATACAGTAGTTGATAACACAACTTTATTAAAACAAGGTGTTGGGTATTCTATTTCTAAGAGTAATGATGATTATTTAGATGTTTATGGAAAACCTTTTGTCGAAGATAAATCTGTTGTTGTTTTAGCAGATCATTGGAATGCAATTTCAAATCCTTATATAGCTTACTATCCGCTTAATAAAAATAGTAATAATAACTTTATTAAAGATAATTTAACCAAATTAGATCCTATTTATCCTGCAGTTTATCTATGGGATGAGGTACAGGAAAAATATATTGCTCACACAGATTTAAGCACTGCAGTTGCTCAGAACAGCTCGCCATACACTGGTTTTTTTATTAAAACTAAAACTGGGGAAACTTCTGTAGATTTTAAGAAAGCTAATAAAGTTAAATTAAATGGTTCAGTAGCAAAACAAAGTAATAATACACCTTCTATTAAACTTTATATTCAAAAAGAAAATGTAAAAGTTAGCACAGATATTCAATATTTAAAAACAGCAACAAGTGGTTTTGATGCTGGTTATGATATTGGTAACTTTAATAGTTCTTTTGATGTTTATTCTAAATTAGTAGATAATTCTTTAGAAGCAAACTTTACATTACAGTCTTTATCTACAGATAATTATGAGACTATAATTCCTGTTGGCATAATTTCTAATAAAGATGAAGAGGTAATATTTAGTTTAGAAAAACAAAATTTACCAAAAGGAATTAGCATTTATTTAGAAGATAAAATTACCAATAAGTTTATTAGGTTAGATGAAGAAACTGCTAATTATAAAGTAACATTTAAAACAAATGTTGCTACAACAGGTAGGTTTTTTATACACGTAACAAGTACAGCTTTATCTTTAGATTCAGAAATTTTATCTAAAATTAATGTGTTTAAAATATCTAAAACAGAACTAAGGTTTGTTGGTTTAGAAAACGGAATTTCAAATATTGTAATATTTAATGCATTAGGGAAGATGGTTTTATCAGGAGAAATGAAACACACAGATATGTATAATATGTCTTTACCTAAATTAGCAAAAGGTATCTATTTTATTAAATTAGAAACAGCTAAAGGGAGTTTTAATAAGAAAATAATTCTAGATTAATCTTTTGAGATAATAACAGATAAAATGAAAAAAACAAAACAGAAATCAGAGATAATTTCTAAGGATATTACTCGTAAAGAAGCTTTAAATAAAATAGGAAAATATGGTAAGTATGCCGCTTTAACAGCATTGGGAACTTACTTAATATTAAGTCCGCAAAAAGCACAAGCTACAAGTCCAGAATCACCGGGAACTGGATTTTAATTGATAAAAAAAACTCGATACTAAAATTAGTATCGAGTTTTTTATTTAAATATTCTTAAAATATCAAGAATAATTATTTCAATTTATTAGAGTTTATAAGAAACACTGCATTAGCAACAAATAGCTTTCCGTTTTCCCAAAAAGATCTAAATAAAGGATTGTCTACCATATAAACAATGCTTCCTCTTCCCATTGGTTGCTCACCAATAAATAAAGATTCTGGTACATTTTTAACGGCATTACTACCAGCATAACCAGAAACATTTTTAGTGTTTTTATCAAAATAACCTACATTATAACCATCTTTTAAATAGCTATAAGTAGTTCCGCTTAATTTTAAAGAAAAATATTCTTTACCATAACCAAAAGCTAATGGGTGAGAATTGTCTAGAGTACTTTTAAAAATACTACCTGTAATTAAATTAGCCACACTTTTACGTTCTCTATCTTCAAAAGGTGTAAGATTGTCTTCTTTTTTATCCTCTTTTCCTTCATGTTTTTTAGTTTTCAAAGAAAAACCTTCTTTGTTAGCAAAACTATTTAAAGCATTTCCAATGGCAATTAATGTACCACCAGAACGTGTCCATTTTTTTATTTTATCTAAAGTGTTTTTATTAAAAACAGAATTGTAATAACCACTAGGTAGTATAATTACATCATATTTACTTAAATCTGTGTAGCCTATATTACCAGAATTAATATTTGTAATTGGGTATTGCAGTTGTGTTTCAAAGAAATGCCAAACTTCACCAAAACTTAGCGAAGAAGTTGCTTCGCCAGAAATAACTGCAATTTTTTGTTTGTTAATTGGTTTTACAGAATTAGAACCAAAATCTACTCCAGATTGAGAAAAACCTGAAGAAACAGCTGTTAATTCTCGTTTATGTTTATTTGCAATTTCTATTAATAAAGCATCAAAATTAGCATTTCTATTATCATTTCTTAAAATAATTATAGTTCCTTTTTCAAAAGATTTTCCATTTGAAGAAAAAGATTTTCCAGTAAATCTTGGTACAATATTATGTTTTAATAAATCGGCTAAAAAAGTAGCATCGTCTAAACTATTCCATTTAGAAAGGTAAGCATATGAATATTTATCTATAGAATTAGTTCTGTTTTTATAACTGTTATTTAATGTTGAACTTACTTTAGATACAGATGCAACTGCGTTTAAACCATGAGCATAAGGTAAAGACCAAGCAGTAATATCATAGGTTAAAGAATCTGCAAGTTTAGCATTTGGTTCAAATAAAACTTTTACCATTTTACCTTTTGGTTGGTTGGTGTGTATTACTAAATCTTCTGTAGTAGTAGAAAATTTTTCGTCTTTTTGTGTACCATAATTATATCCTTTTACAGAACCATTTGTAGCATTTTTATATCTAATTTCATGTGTATCTAACAATGCTTTTAGACGATTCATTTTGTCTTCGTTATCATTTTTTAGCACATAACTTTTAAAATTCAATTTAGAATTATTAAAAAACTTTTTAAATTCTGTATTTAATTTTTCCGCATTTCTAGAAGAAATTTCTACTGTAGATAAACCTGTTGTTAAATGATGAGTTGCTCTATCTTTTAACGTTAAAATTTCACCTTCATCTGTATTAATACCTAAACCTGCACGTCCATGTCCTGCTTGTTCATATGTCATACCAATTGCTCCCATGTAAGTAGGGTAGGTGTCTCCATAACTTGGGTATAATAAATCGAAACTTTCTTTAGTAAAATACAACCAACCTTCTTTGTCAAAATATTTTGCGTGGTTTTTTCCTATTTCAGTTTGAAAACTACGTTGCCAATCAGAAATTATTTCATGAAAAGGTTCTGCAGCAGGTGCAAAATAATAAGGACTATTAATACCTTGTTCATGAAAATCTACATGAACATGAGGCATCCATTTATTATAGATTGCAATTCTTTGTTTAGATTCTACTTGAGTAGCCCAAGCCCAATCTCTATTCAAATCAAATAAATAATGATTTGGTCTTCCACCTGGCCAAGGTTCAGAATGTTCTTTAGCACTTTGGTCTACATTATACGGTGTGCTTTTAACTTGGTTGTACCAATTTACATATCTATCTCTACCATCTGGGTTTATACATGGATCTAAAATAACAACTGTATTTTCTAACCAAGCTTTTTTAGTGGTAACTAACTCATATAAAGTTAGCATAGCAGCTTCTGTACTAGAAGCTTCATTACCATGCACATTGTAACTTAACCAAACAATTGCTTTTTTATTATTAGCATTACCACCAATAATACCTGTTTGAGAAAGGTTTTCTTTTCTTATATTTTCTAAATTATTTATATTTTCTTTAGAAGAAATATAAGAAACATACAAAGGTCTATGTTCATTTGTTTCTCCGTATTTTTCTAATTTAACATTAGATAAAGTTGAGCTAACATATTTAAAATAGTCTACAACTTTGTGATGCCTAGTAAAACGAGCGCCAATTTCATAGCCTAAAAACTCTGATGGAGATTGAATTGTTTGAGAAATAAGTGTTCCTGTAAATAAAATTAGAACAACTAAAATAGATTTAAATTTCATGTAAGTGTTTGATTAGGAAACCAAAAGTAAGAATATATTTTTTAATTTTTAAGCTCTAAAAAAATCAACTTGTTAAAAGTTTGTTAGATTGAAATGAAGTTACCTACAAAGGCTAAAATATTTGTATTTTTATAAAAAATTAAACCAACAAAATGAACGATATCGTAGAAGCTGATTGTTGCCTTAAAAACGTTACTGCCTAATGAAAGTAACACAAATTCCTTTTAAAAATACAGGCTTTTTCTCTAAAACAATGTTAGATTATTTAGAGCAAAAAGATAGCATACAGTCATTTTATAACAATTTTCCTAATATTACAGGTTTTCACAATCAATTAGAAGAGAAAGAAAAATCTTACAGATTACAATCTCGATTGGTTTTGGTAGATGCTTTAAAAAATCAATATAAAAATTCGAATGTTTCAGATAAAACACAAGAAAATATAGATTTATTAAAACTAAAAAACACATTTACAATAACAACAGGGCACCAATTAAATTTATTTACTGGGCCTTTGTATTTCTTATATAAAATTATTTCTGCAATTAATTTAGCTGAAGAATTATCTCAAAAATTTACAGATAAAAACTTTGTTCCTGTCTATTGGATGGCAACTGAAGACCATGATTTTGATGAAATTAATTACTTTAACTTTCAAGGAAAAAAAGTAAAATGGAATAGGGAAGATGGTGGTGCAGTTGGGCGTTTTTCTACTGAAGGTTTAAATGATGTTTTAGACGTTTTTGCAAATCAATTAGGTAGTTCTAGAAATGCAACTTATTTAAAAGAATTGTTTTCTAGAGGATATTTAGAACACAATAACTTAGCAGATGCAACACGTTTTATTGCTAACGATTTGTTTAAAGAATTCGGATTAATTATTATTGATGGTGATGATAAAGATTTAAAAAATCTTTTTATACCTTTTATAAAAGACGAATTAGAAAATGAAACATCGTTTAAAGAAGTTTCTAAAACAATCTTAAAATTAGAAGAAAACTATAAAATACAAGTAAACCCTAGAGAAATAAATTTATTTTATTTAGGAAAAAACTCTCGTGAACGAATAATTTTTGAAGACGGAATTTACAAAGTAAACAACACAGAAGTTACTTTTACTAAAGATGAAATTTTAAAAGAAGTTGAAGAAAATGCCTTGGCTTTTTCACCAAATGTAATTATGAGACCTTTATACCAAGAAGTTATTTTACCAAACCTTTGTTATTTAGGTGGAGGTGGTGAAATGGCGTATTGGTTCGAACTTAAAGATTATTTTAAAAAAGTAAATGTTCCTTTTCCTATTTTGTTACTGCGTAATTCTGTGCAAGTAGTTTCAGAAAAACAACAAAAAAAGTTAAATAATTTAAATATTTCTTATGAAGAAATGTTTTTAGACCAGCATGAATTATTATCAGAAAAAGTAATTCAAAATTCTGAAATTGAAATAAACTTCAATGATAAAATTCAATATTTAGAAAATCAATTCTCTGAATTAAAAGCGGTTGCTAAAAAAACGGATGTTTCTTTTGTAAATGCAGTAAATGCGCAAGAAAGAAAACAAATAAAAGGATTAGAAAATCTTCAGAAACGATTGTTAAGAGCAGAAAAAAGAAGGCAAAACGATTTGGTAGAAAGAATATCTTTACTTCAAAATGAAATTTTACCAAACCAAAGTTTAGAAGAAAGACAACGTAACTTTTCTGAATATTATTTAGAATATGGTTTCAGTTTTATTAAAGCTTTAAAAGAATCTTTAAAACCTTTAGATTTAAGATTTACTGTTTTAGAAATGTAATTTTTTGAGAATCTCTTTTTATAACGTTGCAGAATACTACTAGAATCTAATAATAAAGAGTAGTTTTGCATATTAATATTGCTTATTTTAAGCAATGACAATATATAATATGAAAGAAAAAAATCTTCACCCAAAAAATAAATTTAATAAAGGTTATAATTTTGATGCTTTAATTAAAGTAAACCCAAAACTAAAACCTTTTGTTTCTAAGAATAAATTTGATGTAATTACAATCGATTTTTCTAACCCTGAGGCTGTAAAAGAATTAAATAAAGGGTTGTTGTTTTCTTATGATACTATTTCTGTTTGGGATTTTCCAAATGAAAATTTATGTCCACCAATTCCTGGTCGTCTAGATTATATTCATCATTTAGCAGATTTGCTTTCCATAGAAAAAGAAGCTAAAATTTTAGATATTGGTACTGGTGCAACATGTATTTATCCGCTTTTAGGAGCTGCAGAATATAACTGGAATTTTGTTGCTACAGATATAGATTTAGACTCTTTAGATACAGCACAAGATATTATAGACGATAATAAATTGACTTCTAAAATAGAATTACGTCATCAACCAAAAGAAGAAGAAATTTTAAAAGGAATTTTAAATGATGATGATTCTTTTGACGCTGTAATGTGTAATCCTCCATTTTTTAAATCGGCAGAAGAAGCACAAGGAGCCAATAAACGAAAAAATAAAAATTTAGGAAACAACGCTGTTAGAAATTTCTCTGGAAACAATAACGAGCTTTGGTATATTGGTGGCGAAAAAGCTTTTTTACATAATTATTTATACGAAAGTTCTTTGTATAAAGAAAAAAGTAAATGGTTTACAAGTTTAGTTTCTAAAAAAGAAAATATAGAAAGTTTAGAAAAATCTTCAACAAAATTAGGCGCTGTAGAATTTAAAGTTATTCCTATGAACCAAGGAAATAAAGTTACTAGAATTGCTTGTTGGCGCTTTTAATTAAAAACAATATCTTCAATCTTATACTTTTTACAAATAAAATGTAAAATTGTGTACACTAACATGTGTACAAATACTAGACAAATAAAGGCATATAAAGGAACTCCTAAGATTTGGTAAGGCCAGTAATACGTCCAAACACCTAAATAAATAGTTATTACTTCGCCAAAAGCAGGTAAAATTAATGCAAGTAACAAAGCCAAGAAAATTTTATTTTTTTGGCTTTTATTTTTTAAAAGCGGAATTAAATTTCTTTCTAATTTGTATAAATAATGGAAAGCAAGCATCCAAGCAAAAGGTAACCAAAGTGGTAATTCTCTTGTAACTTCATGATATTTCCAATAACCATTTGTTACTCCCCAAGTTTCACCTACAATTCCACCAAAACAAGTTAATAGCATTCCAACAAGTAGTATCCAATTTTTTTCTTTAGGTTTTAGAATATCTTTATAAATATTATGTGCAATTTTTAGAATTAAAATTCCTGCAATTACGGCATCATACTTTTTTAAAACACCAATTAATACTCCTGCAATTACAAGTTTAATTATTGCTTTTAAAATTTCTATATAAAATTTCTTTTTATTGGTAATCAATGTAAATATTGTTTTTGGCTAAAATAAGGTACAAAATTGAGTCTTGCTCTATTTTTGTTTAAAATTGAATGATATCAGTTAATTAATAAATTAATTTATATAATAAGAAAGCAATTATCAGGCTAAATTTGTTTTAAACCCAACTAATATGAAGAAGAAAAAATACATCGCTTTTTTTTTACTAACACTCTTTTTTTTAACTGTGTATAAAGTAACAGATTCTTATGTAAAAGATAAAGTTGTAACTTATTTAGAAACTGAAGAAATAAGTTATAAAGATATTTCTGTGAATTTGTTTTCAGGAAATATTACATTAAAAGAAGTTTCTAAAGAAAAAGATAGCTTACTTTTTAATGTAGAAAAATTAGAGGTAAAAGGAGTTTCTTATTACCAATACATACAAAATGAAGCAATACACATTTCTAATTTAAAAACTTTAAATCCAAAGATTTCAGGAAAGTTTAAAAAAAATAAGAAGCACAAAAAGGAATTAAAAAAAACATCAAAAAATAAAAAACTAGATTTAGAAATAGAAAAGGTAAGTATAAATAATCTAGAAATAGATGTTCTAAAAGATGATAATTTTCCTTTTAAGGTACAGAGTTTTAATTTAGAAATAACAGATTTTAAGTTAGATTCTACTTCACATAAATCAATACCTTTTTCTTATTCTAAAATAGAATCATCAATTAAAAATTTAGAAACTCAATATTCTAAAGTTCAAAAAGTAAAATTTTCAAAATTAACTTTTACAGAAAATAATTTGTCTTTAGATAGTTTAGAAATTGTTCCTTTAAAAGAAAGGAAAGAATACATACATTTTGTAGCAGAAGAAAAAGAATTATTAACTTTATTTAGCAAGAAAATAACTATTTCTGATATTAAAATAGAAGAAAAAGAAAAACTAACTTTCTCATCTAAACATATTTTATTAGATAAAGTTTTCTTTGATTTATATTTAGATGCAACGCTTTTAGAACATCCCAATAAAAGAAAACATTTGTACAGTAAGAATTTAAGAGACTTACCTTTTAATATTAATGTCGAAAAATTAGATATAATAAATTCTAACCTAGTTTATGAAGAGCATACTATTAAAGGTAACAAAGCTGGTATTTTAGTTTTTGATGATTTAAATGCAGAAATAACCAATATTAATAATAAACTAGATAAAGTTACCAAACTAACTACAGCAAAAATTCAATCTAAATTTATGAAAGAATCTTCTCTAGACATAACATGGACTTTTGATATTAATAATAAAAATGACGATTTTAGAATAAAAGGAAGTTTGTTTAATGTTACTTCTAAAAATATGAGTTCTTTTTTATTACCAACTATGAATGTGAAAATGGATGGATTTATAGACAAAATGTATTTTGATTTTGAAGGGAATGATTATGCTTCTAATGGTAAGTTAAATTTAGATTTTAAAAATTTTAATATCAAAATTTTAGATAAACATAAAAACAAGAAAACAGTTATAAGTTGGCTTGTAAACTTATTAATAAAAGATTCTTCTAAGAATGGTTCTGTAAAAGTAAAAGTAGAAAAACTAGAAAGAGATCAAACAAAGTCTTTTTGGAATTACTTATGGAAAAATATAGAAAAAGGACTTCAAAAATCTTTAATATAAATAATAAAAAAAACCGAAGCAATTTTGCTTCGGTTTTTTAAAACTATAATTTGTAATTTCTTATAAATTAGGAATTACTAATTCTTGACCAACCTGAATAACATCTGGGTTTTTTAAGATATTTGTATTTGCTTTAAAAATAGCATTGTATTTAGAAGCGCTACCATAATATTGTTTTGCAATTTTACCTAAAGTTTCTCCGCTAGTTACAGTATGGTTTGCAAAAACAGAAGTATCTTCTACAGAAATATCAGCCATAATATCAGAAGGATTTTCTCCACCTACAGCTTTAATAGCGTCCCAAATAAGGTTTTTTTCATATTGATTTTTTGCAGTACCTGTAACATGTAAAACACCATTTTCTTCTTTTACATCTCCATTTTTAATTGCTAACTCTTCACCTAAATTAAGTACACTTTGATATTTTGCTCTCATTTTATATTTTTTAATTGTTTATTTAATAATTTAAAGATACAAAAAAACCAAAGCAAAATGCTTTGGTTTTTCGATAAATGCACTCGTTTTATAGTTAAACCTGCTTGTAAAAGCAAAGAGTAGCTATAAAGTTATTTTATAAATGTATTACTTCGTCATAAGCATCTGCAACAGCTTCCATAACAGCTTCACTCATTGTTGGGTGAGGATGTATTGTTTTTAAAACTTCATGACCTGTAGTTTCTAGTTTTCTACCTAAAACAGCTTCAGCAATCATATCTGTAACACCAGCACCAATCATATGGCAACCTAACCATTCTCCGTATTTTGCATCAAAGATTACTTTTACAAAACCATCTGGTGTACCAGCAGCTTTAGCTTTTCCAGAAGCAGAAAAAGGAAATTTACCAACCTTAAGTTCGTAACCAGCTTCTTTTGCTTTAGCTTCTGTCATACCAACAGATGCAATTTCTGGAGTTGCATACGTACAACCAGGAACGTTTCCATAATCGATTGCTTCAGTATGTAAACCAGCTAATTTTTCAACACAAGTAATTCCTTCTGCAGAAGCAACGTGTGCTAGCGCTTGTCCAGGAACAACATCTCCAATTGCATAATAACCAGGAATATTAGTTTGGTAAAAATCGTTCACTAAAATTTTATCTCTGTCAACAATAATACCAACATCTTCTAAACCAATGTTTTCTATGTTAGATTTAATTCCAACTGCAGATAATAAAATATCAGCAGTTAAAGTTTCTTCGCCTTTTTTAGTTTTTACAGTTGCAACAACACCTTCACCAGAAGTATCTACAGATTCTACAGAAGAATTTGTCATTACTTTAATTCCAGCTTTTTTAACAGAACGTTCAAATTGCTTAGAAATATCAATATCTTCTACTGGAACTAAGTTTGGCTGAAACTCTACAATAGTAACATCAGTTCCCATTGTGTTGTAAAAGTGTGCAAACTCAACACCAATTGCACCAGAACCAACAATAATCATAGATTTTGGCTGACTTGGTAAAGTCATAGCTTCTCTGTAACCAATTACTTTTTTACCATCTTGTGGTAAACTAGGTAAAACACGAGAACGAGAACCTGTTGCTATAATAATATTATCAGCACTATATTCCGTTACTGTACCATCTTCTGCAGTAACATCAACTTTTTTACCAGTTTTTATTTTACCAAAACCGTTAATAATATCAATTTTGTTTTTCTTCATTAAAAAAGCAACACCTTTGCTCATTCCATCTGCAACACCACGACTACGTTTAATAACAGCATCAAAATCTTTATCAATTGCTTCTGCTTTTAAACCATATTCATCAACATGTTTTAAATAATCATAAACTTGTGCAGATTTTAATAATGCTTTTGTTGGGATACAACCCCAGTTTAAGCAAATTCCACCTAAGCTTTCTTTCTCTACAATGGCAACTTTAAAACCTAATTGAGAAGCTCTAATTCCTGTAACATATCCTCCAGGTCCACTTCCAATAATAATAATGTCGTATTTCATGTCTTTAATATTTACTAGTTGTTCGTTTTATTTTTTGGCGTTTTAACAGGCTTTTCGTTCTATCTTTTTTTATCGTACCTCAAAAAAAAGGATGCCACTTCAATCCTTAACGCGTGCTAATTTACTAACTTTTTTACATTCTTTCAGGAACCTGAATTCCTAATAAAGAAAATGCCGATTTTATAGTGTCTGCAACTTTTTTAGATAATTGAACTCTAAATGTTTTTTTGTCTAAATCTTGTTCTCCTAAAATATGTACATTTTGATAAAAAGAATTAAATTCTTTTACCAAATCATACGTGTAATTAGCAATAATTGCTGGCGAATAATTTGCTGCTGCCTGCTGTATTGTTTCAGGATATAATTCTAATTGTTTTAATAATTCTTTTTCCTTTTCATGTAAATCTATAGTTACAGGTTGTGAATAATCAAAATTTGCTTTTCTAATTATAGACTGAATTCTTGCATACGTGTATTGTATAAAAGGACCTGTGTTTCCTTGAAAATCTACAGAAGATTTTGGGTCGAATAAGATTCTTTTTTTAGGATCTACTTTTAAAATAAAATACTTTAAAGCACCTAAACCAATCGTTTTATACAACTCTTCTTTTTCCTCATCAGAGTAACCGTCTAATTTTCCTAATTCTTCAGAAATTGTTTTAGCAGTATCTGTCATTTCTACCATTAATTCATCTGCATCTACAACAGTTCCTTCTCTAGATTTCATTTTACCAGAAGGTAAATCTACCATTCCGTAACTTAAATGATGTAATTGCTTAGACCAATCAAAACCTAATTTCTTTAAAATTAAGAATAAAACTTGAAAATGATAATCTTGCTCATTACCAACAGTATAAACCATTCCACCAACATCAGGAAAATCTTTTACACGTTGTATAGCTGTACCAATATCTTGTGTCATATAAACTGCTGTTCCGTCAGAACGTAACACAATTTTTTCGTCTAAACCATCTTCTGTTAAATCACACCAAACAGAACCATCTTCTTTTTTGTAGAAAACACCTTTTTCTAAACCTTGTGCAACAACATCTTTTCCTAATAAATAAGTATTACTTTCATAATATAGGGTGTCAAAATTAACTCCCATATTTTTATAAGTAACTTCAAAACCACTATAAACCCAAGAGTTCATAGTTTCCCAAAGTGTAACAACTTCTTTATCTCCAGCTTCCCATTTTAAAAGCATTTGTTGTGCTTCAACAAATAAAGGAGCTTCTTTTTTAGCCTCATCTTCTGTTTTACCTTCAGAAATTAATTGAGCTATTTCTTTTTTATATTCTTGGTCAAATTTTACATAGTAATTACCAACTAATTTGTCTCCCTTTAAACCTGTAGATTCAGGAGTTTCTCCGTTTCCGAATTTTTCCCAAGCCAACATAGATTTACATATATGAATACCTCTATCGTTAATAATTTGAGTTTTGTAAACTTTTTTACCAGAAGCTTTTATAATTTCTGCAACAGAATACCCTAATAAATTATTACGCACATGCCCTAAATGCAAAGGTTTGTTTGTGTTAGGAGAAGAATATTCTACCATCATTGCTTTTTCACCTTCTTTTGGCGAAACAAAGCCAAAACTAGCGTCTGAATATGCAGAATTAAAGAAGTTTGTATAAAAAACATCATCAATAACTAAATTTAAAAAGCCTTTTACAACATTATAATTTGTTATTTCTGCAACATTTTCTACTAAGTGTTTTCCTAAATCTTCACCAATTTGTACAGGATTCCCTTTTTTATAGCGCAACATCGGAAAAACAACTACGGTAATGTCTCCTTCAAATTCTTTTCTTGTTGCTTGAAATTCTACAGATGGAATTTCTACGTTGTATAAAGCTAAAAAACCTTCTTTTACTTTGGTTTCTATGGTATTTTGAATATTCATTTACTTTGAAAAATTGAAATACAAAATTAAGAATTTTATTTGTTTTTTAGAGGCATTTTTGCCCAAGAATAATTGTATTTTTGCGGTCTTAATCGTTATTACTCTTAAACTTTAATTCTGAAGTAACAATTTCTAAGATTTAACGGACTTGAAACCAATTTTTACCATGGAAAAACGCCTAAAAGAATTACCAAAATTAGCCGAAGAAGCAAAAAAAGAAAGTCAGAAATATTTTGCGAGATTAAAGAAGCGTACACCAAAAAGATTGGATTACTTGATGCAAGAATTACATGATAAAGAATTTGAAAAAACAGATTGTTTAACTTGTGGTAATTGTTGTAAAACTACAAGTCCTATTTTTACAGATACAGATACAGAGCGTATTTCTAAACATTTAAAAATGAAAGTTGCAGATTTTCAGCAACAATATTTAGAAAGAGATGAAGACGATTTTATGGTTTTAAAAACGGCACCTTGTTCTTTCTTTGATGAGTCTGATAATACCTGCTTCATTTATAAAGTAAGACCAAAAGCTTGTGCAGAATACCCACACACAAACCGTAAGAAATTTATTGGTATTACAGATTTAACAATAGAGAATACAGCTGTTTGTCCTGCCGCTTATAATATTGTAGAAAACTTAAAAAAACGATTACCCTTAGAAGGAAATAAAAAAGTTAGAAGATCTTAAAAATATTTAGATATTTTTAATCGGATAAAACCACTTAAAAGAGATTTTAAATTTCTCTTCTAAGTGGTTTTTTAATTTTTATTACATGGTTTCATATAATTTTTGAGCAAGATTTCTAATTAGTTTTACTACTTTTAGTGAAAACTAAATCTTTTTTATGGAAACCATTTATAATTATTTTGAAAGTATTCCCAAAGAACATAGAAGTATGATAATTGTAGGAGGAATTGCTTTCTTTTGGATTTTAGAAGGTTTTTTTCCATTATTTAAATTTAATTACAAAAAATGGAAACATGCAATTCCTAATTTATTTTTTACCTTAACCACTGTTTTAATAAATTTAAGTTTGGCTTTTGTTTTATTAAAAACAGCAGATTGGGTTTCTGTAAATAATTTTGGATTGATAAATTGGCTACCAGAAATGCCACTTTGGTTGTATGTAGTTTTAGGTGTTTTGTTTTTAGATTTCTTTGGTGCTTATTTGGCACATTTTACAGAACATAAAATTGCATCTTTATGGATGGTTCATTTGGTTCATCATTCAGATCATAAAGTAGATACAACATCGGCAAATAGGCATCATCCTATAGAAAGTGTTATTCGTTTTGCATTTACTTTATTAGGTGTTTTTATTGTAGGTACACCAATTGCAATTGTTTTTATGTATCAATCTATGTCTCTAATTTTTACGCAGTTTACGCATGCAAATATTAAAATGTCTCCAAAATTAGATAAGTTCTTAAGTTATTTTATTGTTTCTCCAGATATGCACAAAGTACATCATCATTATATGTTGCCATATACAGATTCTAATTACGGAAATATCTTTTCTGTTTGGGACCGAATTTTTGGAACCTACATGCAGTTAGACAGAGAAAAAATTGTCTACGGAGTAGATACTTTTCCAGATGAAGCTAAAAATTCTTCTCTAAAAGAGTTATTGAAACAACCTTTTCAAGGATATAGAAAACCAACTGAGGTTCAATAAATAAATTAAAACAGTGATAATTTAATTACTCATAAATTAAATACTTTTCACGAGTAATTTTAAAAGTTTCCAAATCACTTTTCCAAGTTTTTCTAATTTCTTTTTCAGATAAACCTTGTTCTAGTTGTTGTTGTAGCTTTTTGGTTCCTGCATGAATTGTAAATGTTTTTCCAAAGAACTTTTCTGTTTTTGGTGTTTTTTTATAAGCATCAATTAACCAAGCTAAATTTAAAGAACTTAATTTTTCAGTATTACTTAAATCTACACCATAGCAAAGTTTCCCTTTTTCCTTTGGATATTTTGCACCAAAATTAGGTTTAGGAGTATAACTGAAATCACTTTTTGGAAAAAAGGAAGCTCCATATCTTTGAAACTGAAATTCTGTTCCTCTACCAGCATTAATTATTGTTCCTTCAAAAAAACCTAAACTAGGGTATAGGTTTATAGATGTATCATTTGATAAATTTGGTGAAGGTCTAATTGTTAAACTATATTCTGAATTATGATTATAATTT
>CAXBIR010000022.1:0-36054 GCA_963975825.1 uncultured Polaribacter sp. | reverse complement strand
AGCTTCAAAATATTTTGTAGTTTCTAAATGCGCTTGATTTTCTTGAGGAAAACGTTTACTACGTGCATTTTTATATACAAAACTGTTTGAGTATCTAGCAAAGTCTGTGTTCTTATAATTATTAAGTGTTTCATTTTTAACCACTTTTCCATCTAACCAAACAGCAAATTTGCTATTATCTTTTAAAGCTTCAAATTGTGCTTTAGTAGGTGTAACTTTTTTTAATTTTAATGGTGGAGGTGGAGGAAGTACAAGCCTTTTCTTTTCTTCATTTGTCAATTCAGTATATAACTTAGAAACTTTTTTTCCCTCCTTATTTTTATACGTTACGTATGCGTTTCTATTTATATAATTTTTATAAACTTCATTTTCCGTTATAATTCCTTTTCTAGGTAGCTCTTCAACTACTTCAATAATTTCTTCTTTTTCTTGTGCTTCAATTCTTTCTGCAAATAGAAAAACAAAACCTGCTATTAACGGAATTACCGCCAGCTTTTTAATCCATATTTTGGATTGTGAACTTTGTGTTGTCATCATTTTTAATCTTTTTTTAGTAAGTGAATAATTCAAATTACTGGCCAAGTAATATTCGTTGTTCCAAGCAGCTTTATTCAATAATAAATACTGGTATTGGAAAGTGTTTTTGTGTTGATTTATAACTGTATCATCAGCTAAAAATTCATGATTTAATTGGACTGCTTTTTTTAGAAATATAAAAAGCGGATTTATCCAAAAAATAATCTGTAAAAGTTCAATTAGCAACACGTCAATCGTGTGTTTTTGCGTTACGTGTGTTAATTCGTGTGTAAAAAGTTCTTCTTCAATATTTCCTTTATGATATTCTTCTTTATTTATAAAAATCGCTTTCCAGAATGTGTGTGGTAAGATTTTATCATCAACCAAAACTAAGGTTGCATTTTCGTGTTTTATTTTCTGATTTATGTTTATTTTCTTGATGATTTTAAATAAATTCAAGCCAAAACGAATCAGTAAAATACTTGAAATTAAAACATAAAAACCAATAAAATATGTTGTGTAATCTATGGTTTCTTTAATGATTAATGGAGCAACGTTTTCTGTAATAACAATTGTTTCTGGAGTAAAATTTTCAACAAAATTGTTAGTTTCTGCAATTGTATCTATTGTAATTGTTGCAAACGGAATCGCTAAAGACAGCAAAACACCAACTAATAGATAGAAACGATTAAAACTGTGCATTTTTTCTCTTTCTAAAATAAAATGATAGAAAAATAGCAGTAGTGCTAAACAACTTGCCGATTTTAGTAAGTAGCTTATCATCTTTGTTGTTTTTTAATTTGACTATCTATTATCTTTTTTAAATCTTCTAATTCTGCCGTAGATAAATTAGTTTCTTTAGTAAAAAAAGAAGCAAACTGGCTCGCAGAATCATTAAAGAAATTTTTTATCAAACCATTTACATGATTCGAAAAATAATCTGTTTTCTTAATTAATGGAAAATATTCTCTCGATTTTCCAAACAATTTATAGTCTATAAAACCTTTATCATGTATCCTTTTTAACAAAGTTGCAACGGTTGTTGTTGCTGGTTTTGGTTCTGGGAAATCTTCTAATAAATCTTTTAAAAATGCTTTTTTACGTTTCCATAAATATTGCATTAGTTGTTCTTCAGTTTTAGATAATTGCATAATTCAGTTCTTTTTACTCTACAAACATAGAATAAAAAAATGTATTCTACAAATGTAGAGTTAAGATAAAGTTGTTGTTTTTGCTATATTTGTTGAATTATATAGGAAAAACAAAAGAAAATAAATGAAAAATAAATTTGTGTTACTGCTTAGTATTGTGCTTTTTACATCTTGTGCAACCAAAAAGTTTAAAGAAAAGTGGTTAGAAAAAGAAGCTCCGCCAACTTTTAAAGCAAGGTTTGAAACTACCAAAGGTAATTTTGATATTGAAGCAAAAAGAGAATGGTCTCCTGAAGGTGTAGATAGATTGTATCAATTAATTAAATACGAATATTATAATGATGTTGCTATTTTTAGAGTAGTACCTAATTTTGTTGCTCAGTTTGGTATTCATAACGATTCTTTAATTAATAAAAGTTGGTCTACTAAAGGGTTTGAAGATGAACCTGTAATTATGAAAAATGATTCTATGACTATTTCATTTGCAAGAGGAGGTAAGAGAACAAGAACAAATCAGATTTTTATCAATTTAAAAAACAATGATCGTTTAAATACTTTAGAATATTCTGGCGTTAAAGGTTTTCCTGTGGTAGCAAAAGTAATAGCTGGTAAAGAAAACGTGTTGAAATTTTATGATGGTTATGGAGATAAATTAGGAAGGCAACAAGGAAAAATTAATAGACTTGGTAATGCTTTTTTGAGAGAAAATTACCCAAAGGTAGATTACATAATTAAAGCATATTTTATAAAATAAAAAAAGCCGCTAAAAGCGGCTTTTTTTGTCTTAGTTTTTTGTAAAAACATAAAAATTGGGATCTATTTTAAAAATAGAATTTTCTTTTTTAAATCTTATGTTTTGGTTTTCGGAAGTAGGAAAAATCCATTCTTCTTTATTATTTATAAAAACTTTTAAAGGCATTTTAAAACCATCAACAATGTTAATCCATTTATACGTTAACGTATTATTTTTAATTTTATACTCTAAAGTTGGTATGTCTGTATTTCTTAAATACTGATTAAAAAATGCATTTAAATCTAAACCAATTTCTTTGCTTAAAAAGTTTTCTATTTGTTTTGTTTCTACTGTTTGATGATAAAACTCTTTATTCATTTTTCTAAGAATTAAGCGCCATTTTTCATCATTATTAACTAATTGTCTTAAAGTGTGTAACATGTTTCCACCTTTATTATACATGTCTCCAGAACCTTCTTTGTTTACATTGTATTTACCAATTATAGGTTCTTTGTTAGCTATGGAATTTCTTAAACCAATAACATATTCCGAAGCAGCTTTTTTACCATAGTAATAGTCTAAAAATAGATTTTCAGAATAATTAGTAAAACTCTCATGAATCCACATATCTGCAATGTCTTTATTGGTAATGTTGTTAGCAAACCATTCATGACCAGCTTCATGTACAATAATAAAATCGAATTTTAAACCCCAACCAGTTCTAGATAAATCTCTACCTAAATAACCTTGCTTATATTGGTTGCCATAAGTTACAGAACTTTGGTGTTCCATGCCTAAATATGGCACTTCTACTAGTTTAAAACCATCTTCGTAAAAAGGATAAGGTCCAAACCAATGTTCAAAAGCTTTCATCATTTTTGGTGCGTCTGTAAAATGTTTTTTAGCTTTTTCTAGATTGTATTTTAAAACATAATAATCCATATCTAAATTCCCCTTTTCTCCATTATATACTTCAGAAAAATGAGCATAATCACCAATGTTTACATTTACCCCGTAATTATTAATTGGGTTGTCTACAAACCAATTGTAAGTTGTATAATCTCCTTTTTTTTCTACGCTTTCTAACCTTCCATTAGAAACATCCATTAAATGGCTAGGAACTGTAACACTAATTCGCATGTTTTCTACTTCATCATACATATGGTCTTTACAAGGCCACCAAACACTTGCGCCTAAACCTTGGCAAGAAGTTGCTACAAAATGATTGTTATTCTTGTCTTTTTTCCAAGAAAAACCTCCATCCCAAGGTGCTCTAATAGCTTCTTTAGGATTTCCTTCATAATGCACAACAATACTTTCAGTTTTGCCTACAATTTGCTTTTTACGCAGTTTTACAAAATGAGCATTTCCTTCATGAATAACTTCTAATTCTTTTTCATCTTGCGTAACTTTCGTGATATTTAATGGAGCCTGTAAATCTATTTGCATTGTATTATAAACACTTAATACTTTATATTTTATAGTGTTTTTACCAGAAATAAATTTTTTGTCAGGATTTACTTTTACCTCTAGATGATAATATGTTAAATCCCACCAAATTCTTTCTGGTGTAATGCTTCCTCTTAAAGTATCTTGTTTTGTGAAATTATTTTTCTCTGCTAGTAAACCTTGTGCGTTACTAGAGAAAAAGCCTAAAGAAAGAAAAAGAATTAAAAGTATTTTTTTCATGTTTTATTTTATTTTAAAACCTTCTGCTGGTTTGGCGTTTAATAAGTGTGTTACAAAATAATCCCAACGTTTCCTTGTCATATAGTTTGTCATGTTACCATAACCGTGTCTTTTATTAGGATATAAAATCATGTCGAAATCTTTATTTGCATTAATTAAAGCTTCTACAACCAACATTGTGTTAGACGGTGGTACATTATTATCCATAGAACCATGGGTAATTAGTAATTTACCTTTTAAATCTTTCGCAATTAATTGATTTGCTTGATTATCATAATTAGTAGTTCCATCTGCTTTTCCTTCGATATTTCCATCAACTAAAAGACCTTGCCATTTTTCTCCCCAATCTGCTTCGTAATTTCTGTTATCATGATTTCCAGCACCAGAAACAGCAACATCATAAAACTCTGGGTATGCAAAAACAGCTCTTGTAGAGGCAAAACCACCACCAGAATGTCCCCAAATACCAACTCTTTCAATATCCATTCCTTTATATTTTTGTGCTAATTGCTTAATAGCAGTAATATTATCTGGCAAACCATTATCTCCCATGTTTCCATAATATGCATCATGAAAAGATTTAGAACGCATTGGTGTTCCCATAGCATCTACAGCAACAACTACAAAACCTAATTCTGCAACTGCTTGAAAATCTCTCCAAACAGGTCTAAAGTTATAAGTACCAATAGAACCAGATTGTGGACCAGGATATATGTAGTTTAAAACTGGGTATTTTTTAGATTCGTCATAGTGAGAAGGTAAACACATAATACCATAAATATCTGTTTTTTCATCTCTTGCTTTTACAGAAAATTCTATAGGTTCTTGCCAATTGTTTGCTTTTAATTCTGAAATGTCTGCAGTCTCTAAATCTAAAATTGTTTCTCCTTTATTATTTCTTAAAACAGAAATTGGTGCGCTTGTAGTTGTAGAATAAGTGTCTACTAACATAGTATAATCATCAGAAAAAGTAACACTATGTGTACCCTTAGAAGGCGTTAGGTTGATGAAATTAGAACCATCAAAATTTACTTTGTAATAATAATTATGATACGGATTTCCTTCTTCTTTTCCACCACCAGAAAAATAAATCTGTCTGTTTTTCTCATCAATATTTTTAACTTGTTTTACAAGAAAATCTCCAGAAGTAATTTGATTTTTTAAGGCTTTGGTTTCTAAGTCATATAAATAAATATGTCCCCAATTTGTTTTTTCTGAATACCAAATAAATTCATTAGAATCGAATAAAACCTTCCAGTTTTCGTTATTTACACCAGATTCATAATAAGTATCTACCTCTTCTTTATGAATAGAAGTTACTTTACCATTATTTGCATCAGCAATTTGTAAATGCGCAATTTTATGATCTCTAGAACCAGAAACAAAAGCAAATTTAGTTCCTTCACTATTCCATTGTGCATCTAATAACTCGTTATTTCTACCTGCAATATGATCTGTTGTTGTACCTCTTTGAAAATCTGGTTTCATTTTTAAACGCACCGTTTTTGGTTTGTTTCCTAAATGAATAATTACTCTTTCGATTGTAAAGATTTTGTCATCTCCTGGTAAAGGGTGTTTCCAAGCTTCTAACTTTGGATGCCCAACGTTAGTAGACGTTAAATACATCATACCAACACCTCTTGCATCTTGCTGAAAAGTAGCAATTTTATCTGAATTTGGAGACCATTTTAAAACAGCTCCATCAGTTTTTGTCCAACCAGCATTATTTGTAGCGTATCCATAATCTTCAACACCATCAAAAGTAATTTGAGTTTTTTTACCAGTTTCTAAGTCGCGTACAAAAAGATTGAAGTTATCTATATAAGCTGCTAATTTTCCGTTAGGAGAAATATGCTCGTTTCTACTTATATTTTTACCATCTGAAGCTACTTTTGTTATTGAATTGTTTTCAATATTAAAAGAATACTTTTCTCTAGAAGCTGTAAAATTTACGGTTTTAGAATCTTCTGATAAAGAAACGCTATAGATTGGTAAATTGCTTGCTTTTATTTCTTTGTCTAGCTCTTTAGATAAGGCAGTTGCTAAATTATCATGGTTAAAGGCTTCTCCTTTTGTTTTTGAATTTACATCAACTAAAATATATTTTTTACCATCTTTATTTGTTGTTGAATAAATTAGTTTATTTCCATTTACAAAAGAACTTCCAGAAACTTGGTTGTGTACCATACTGTACAAACTTCTATCCATGTGTTTAGCGGCAGCTTCGTATTCTGCAACTGTAAATTGTTTTTGTTCCTTAGAATTAGAACAGCTTATAAGTAGTACCGAAAAAATACTACAAATTAAAAATTTGGTTACTGTAGGTTTCATAATTAGTTAATTTATTTGCTTTTTGATAGTTCTGTGAAATATTCATAAAAGTACGGAATAGTTTCAATTCCTTTTAGGTAATTCCAAACTCCAAAATGTTCGTTTGGCGAATGAATTGCATCTGAGTTTAAACCAAAGCCCATTAAAATAGTTTTACTTTTTAACTCTTGTTCAAATAAAGCTACAATAGGAATACTTCCTCCGCTTCTTTGTGGAATTGGAGTTTTACCAAATGTAGTTTCATAGGCTTTACTTGCTGCTTGGTATGCAATATTATCTATTGGCGTAACATAACCTTGGCCACCATGATGAGGTTTTACAACTACTTTTACCGATTTTGGAGCAATACTTTCAAAATGAGTTTTGAACAATGCAGTAATCTCTTTCCAATCTTGATTAGGAACTAAACGCATAGATATTTTGGCGAAAGCCTTACTTGCAATAACTGTTTTTGCACCTTCGCCAGTATAACCACCCCATATACCATTAACATCTAAAGTAGGTCTTATTGCATTTCTTTCATTGGTAGAATATCCGTTTTCACCATGTACAGCATCTATATCTAAGGCTTTTTTATAATTTTCTAAAGAAAAAGGTGCTTTTGCCATTTCTGCTCTTTCTTCAGTTGAAAGCTCTTCAACTTTATCGTAAAAACCAGGAATAGTAATATGATTGTCTTCATCATGTAAAGAAGCAATCATTTTGGTTAAAATATTTATTGGGTTTGCAACTGCGCCACCATATAAACCAGAGTGTAAATCTCTATTTGGTCCTGTAACTTCTACTTCAACATAACTTAAACCACGTAAACCAGTAGTTATAGAAGGAATATCGTTTGCAATCATTCCTGTATCTGAAATTAAAATAACATCGTTAGCTAATTTTTCTTTGTTTCTTGGTACAAACCAAGCTAAACCTTCAGAACCTACTTCTTCTTCACCTTCAATCATAAATTTTACATTACAAGGTAAATTACCTGTTGAAGTCATGTATTCTAATGCTTTCACATGCATGTACATTTGTCCTTTATCATCACAAGCACCTCTTGCAAAAATTGCCCCTTCAGGATGAATTTCTGTATTCTTTATAACAGGTTCAAAAGGAGGAGAAGTCCATAATTCTATTGGATCTGCAGGTTGTACGTCATAATGACCATAAACTAAAATTGTAGGTAAATTTTTATCAATTATTTTTTCTCCATAAATAATTGGGTAACCAGGAGTTTCACAAACTTCAACATTATCGCATCCTGCTTTTTTTAAGCTTTCTAGAACAAAATCTGCTGTGTTTAAAACATCCTTTTTGTAGGCTTTATCAGCACTTACAGAAGGTATTTTTAATAAACTAATAAGTTCATCTAAAAAACGTTTTTTATTATCTTTTATATAGGTTTGAATTGTACTCATTTTAATTGTTTTTGAATTTCTTTACCAAAAGTAGAAAAATTATTATGAACAACTTTGTAGTTTGGAACTATTGTTTATATTTGCAACCCGAAATAATCGGAAAAGTTGCAGGCGTGGTGGAATTGGTAGACACGCTAGACTTAGGATCTAGTGCCGCGAGGTGTGAGAGTTCGAGTCTCTCCGCCTGTACAATAAGAGAAAGCTGAAGTGTAAAACTTCAGCTTTTTTATTTTAAAAAGTAAAAATTACTTCTTGTAAAATTAAAAAAGGCTTGTCTCTAATAAGATACAAGCCTTTTTTAATTTTTACTTTTTTAATGAAATAACTTCGAAATCATCTGATCTTTCAGCAAAATCAAACATTTCTTTCGTCTCAATTGGTGGTATTCTTAATTTTCTTTTAGAAAGATCTATCCAAGAACCATAAACTTTTATAATTGCAGATAATTTTCCTGCTTCATTAAAAACTTCATGTACAATTTTCCAACGTTCGTTATTTTCAGATAAACCTTGTACTTTTAAATTAACAGTAATGTTTTCTCCTAAATGAATTTCTTTTCTAAAAGAAGTTTCTTCTGTAAATAAAATAGGTCCTAAATTATGTTTGGTAAATTCTTCTATAGAAAAATTGTATTTGGCAAAATAACGTACTCTTACTTCTGCAGCATAATCATTGTAAGCTGTGTGACGCATGTGTCTATTTGGGTCAAAATCTGACCATTTTGTGGCAAATGTTACTTGAAAACTCATTTTTTTTGATATAAAAATACCTGATAAAAAATTAAATTTATCAGGTATTATAGATTATTTAATAATTAGTTTTTTACTATTTCTGTAGTGTTTTTTACTTTTAGTTCTTTTAAAACGTTTAACGCTTCTGCAACATAAATATCTTTAGATAAATTTTTGTGCCAAGCATTTCTTTTATCAGCCAATACGCTATCTTTTTTAATTAGAGGAAGTTCGTATTTAGGCGATTGAAAACTAAGATTAGATTCGTATTTAAAAGCATCTGAATATTTCTTAGAAGCTTTCTCTAATATTTTACTTTCTTTAGAAAAGTTATTGAAGTTAAGAGAGTAAGAAGTATCTTCTTGGTTTTCTTTTAACCATTTAGCATATTCATTTATTAGCTTAAATTTAGAATCTGAAGCAATTCTGTTTTTACTATTATTTACTACGTTAGAAAAATTTTCATAAGAATTTGTCTTTGTATATTTTGCTTGTGGCACTTTGTCCCAAATTAAAGCACCATCTAAATCTCTTTCTCCAAACTTCATGTAACTATATCTGTCTGGCATTGCAATATCAGAATATACACCTTCAATTTGTGTAGAACCACCATTAACTCTATAGAATTTTTGAATCGTCATTTTTATAGCTCCTAAATCTTTTTCGTACTTCGGATAAAAGTTATTAATAGGAATTACACTTTGTACTGTTCCTTTACCATAAGTTTGGTTTCCACCAATAATTACAGCTCTACCATAATCTTGCATTGCAGCTGCAAAAATTTCTGATGCTGAAGCAGATAATTCGTTTACTAAAACAACAACAGATCCATCCCATTGCATTTTAGGGTCTACATCATTTTTTACAACAGGTTCTTGACCTCTGTATTTTACTTGAACAACAGGACCTTCAGTGATAAATAAACCTGCAATTTCAATAGCAGTTTTTAAAGAACCACCACCATTATTTCTTAAATCTATTAGTAAACCAGAAACGTTTTCGCTCTTTAAACGTTCAATTTCTTTTTCCATGTCTTTCGCAGAATCTCTTGCATCTGTATCAGAGAAATCAATATAAAATCTTGGTAAATCTATTAAACCATATTTTTTACCGTCTTTTTCTACAATTGTAGATTTTACAAAAGTCTCTTCTAATTCTACAACATCTCTAGTAATAGAAATAACCTTTGTAGAACCATCTAATTTTTTCTTAACAGTTAATCTTACTTCAGTTCCTTTTTTACCCTTAATAAATTTAATAGCATCATCTAAACGCATACCAACAATATCTAAAGGTTCTTTGTCTCCTTGTGCTACTTCTAAAATAATATCACCAGCTTCTAATTCTCCTTGTTTCCAAGCAGGTCCACCAGAAACCAACTCAAAAATTTCTGTGTAAATTCCTTTTTTTAATAAACGAGCTCCAATTCCTTCTAATTTACCAGACATATCTTGGTCAAAACGTTCTTTAATTCTTGGCGCCATATATGTTGTATGAGGGTCGAAAGCGCCAACAACACTATTTAAAAATGTAGAAAACCAGTCTTCATGTTCTAGTTCTTCTATTCTTAAATAAAGTTCATCCATATTTTTTAATACTTCTGCTCTTGCTTCTTTTTCTAAAGTTTTAAAAGATTTTTTCTTAAACTTTTTATCTTTCTCGCTTTTAGCTTCTTGTTTGTCTAGTTTATCTTGCACTCTACTAAGTACATTCAATTTTAATTGTTTACGCCAATAATCTATTAATTCATTTTCGTTTTTAGCAAACGGAACTTTATCGTAATCTAAATCTATAGTTTCGTCTTTTTTAAAGTTGAAAGGTTGTGATAATAAATCGCCGTAATAAGATTTAGCATTCTTTATTTTATCAGTAAAACTACTGTAAACTAAATTATAGAAAGAAACATCATCTTTTAAAAGCTGATTGTCTATTTCATATTTATACTTAGAAAATTTTTTTAAATCTTTCTGTGTGAAATAGCGTTTATTAGGATCTAAACCATCTATAAAACTTTTATAAACCTGTTCAGAAAAATCATCATTCATGTCTTTTACAACAAAATGACCTCTAGTTAAGATGTTTTTTAAAACAAAAACTAAAATTTTATCTTTCTCTGGATCTGAGTTTTCTTTGCTATTGTTAGCGTTAATAGAGGTAAATAACATTAAAAATGCTACTAACGTAATACTTACTTTATTTGTTAACTTCATATGCCTTCTGTCGTGATTTGTGTTGCGAAATTACTTTCATGTATTTACTGAACTACTAAAATAATGCCAAATTTTTAAAGTTACTACTTGGTTTCCATTTTTTTATAAAAAATTATTAAGTTTTGTTAAATAATTACATTTACAAAATTACAGAAAAGAGAAGTCTTAGATTCTTTACAAATTGTTAAAAAGAAACTCCATTAAATAAATTACATTTGTATTTTAAATAAAAGATATGCAAGAAAAACCGTTAATTTTAGTCACAAATGATGATGGAATTACTGCTCCTGGAATTAGAGCATTAATAAAAATAATGAATAAAATTGGAGACGTTGTTGTTGTAGCGCCAGATAGTCCACAAAGTGGAATGGGACATGCAATTACTGTAGATAACGTTTTAACTTGTAATCCTATAACTATAGATGATGGACCGCAATTAGAATATACGTGTTCTGGTACACCTGCAGATTGCGTAAAAATGGCAATTAGCGAAATTTTAAATAGAAAACCAGATTTATGTGTTTCTGGTATAAACCATGGTTCTAATTCTTCTATTAACGTAATTTATTCTGGTACTATGAGTGCTGCTATAGAAGCAGGAATAGAAGGTGTGCCAGCAATTGGCTTTTCTTTATTAGATTTTAAATGGCATGCAGATTTTAAACCATCTGAAGAATATGTAAAAAATATTACTTTAAATGCCTTATTAAACGGAATACCAGAAGGTGTTGTTTTAAATGTAAATATTCCTGATTTAAAAAAGGAAGAAATAAAAGGAGTAAAAGTTTGTAGACAAGCAAATGGTTATTGGAAAGAAGATTTTGATAAACGTAAAAGCCCTTTTGGAAAAGAATATTACTGGCTTTCTGGACAGTTTGTAAATAAAGATAAAGGACAAGATACAGATGTTTATGCTTTAGAAAATGGTTATGTTTCTGTAGTTCCTGTTCAATTTGATATGACAGCACATCATATGATTCAAAAATTAAATTCTTGGGAACTGTAAAAAAAGATATTTTAATTGGTGTTTTAGTAGCCTTGTTTGCAACTTTTGGTGGAATTTTCTTATATCTAGAATATTTTTCTAAATTCAGTTTTAATGATACTTTAGAAATGATAAAAGATGGTGGTTTGTATGGTAAAGTTCTTTCTTTAGCTGCAATTCCTAATTTATTTGTATTCTTTGTTTTTATAAAAAAGAAACAAGACAATAGAGCAAAAGGAGTATTGTTAGCTACTTTTTTAATTGCTTTAACAACCTTAATATTAAAGTTTTTCTAAAATGAAATATTATATAATTGCTGGTGAAGCTTCAGGAGATTTACATGGTGCCAACTTAATGAAAGAATTATATGAGCAAGACAAAACTGCTGATATTCGTTTTTGGGGTGGAGATTTAATGCAAGCTGTTGGTGGTAATTTAGTAAGTCATTATAAAGAAAGAGCTTTTATGGGCTTTTTAGAAGTTATAAAAAACTTAACTAAAGTTCTTGGTTTTATAAAGTTTTGCAAAAAAGATATTGCAGCATTTAACCCAGACGTAATTATTTTTATAGATAATTCTGGCTTTAACTTACGTGTTGCAAAATGGGCAAAAGCACAAGGTTTTAAAACTAATTATTACATTTCTCCTCAGGTTTGGGCAAGTAGAGCAAGTAGGGTAGAAGATATTAAAAGAGATGTAGATCAATTGTTTGTAATACTTCCTTTTGAAAAAGATTTTTATAAAAAATACAACTACAATGTTACTTTTGTAGGGCATCCTTTAATAGATGCAATTGCAGATAGAACACAGGTTTCTGAAACAAATTTTAGAAAAGAACATAATTTAAGTAACAAAAAAATAATTGCTTTATTACCAGGAAGTAGAAAGCAAGAAATTACAAAAATGTTATCTGTAATGTTATCTTTGGTAGAAGATTTTTCTGAATATCAATTTGTAATAGCAGGTGCACCAAGTCAAGAATTTTCTTTTTACAAACAAATTATTGGTAATAGAGAAGTAGCGTTTATTAATAATAAAACCTACGATTTATTAAGTATTTCTTATGCTGCTTTAGTGGCATCTGGTACAGCAACATTAGAAACAGCTTTATTTAAAATACCACAAGTTGTTTGTTATAAAGGTGGTTATATTTCTTATCAAATAGCAAAAAGAATTATTACGTTAAAATTTATTTCTTTGGTAAATTTAATTATGGACAAAGAAGTTGTGAAAGAATTAATTCAGGATGATTTTAATAAGAAAAACTTAAAAGCTGAACTAACAAATATTTTAGAGCCAGCTTACAGAGAAAAAATGTTTTTAAATTATTTTGATTTAGAGAAAAAATTAGGCGGAAAAGGAGCTTCAGAAAATACAGCAAAAGCAATTGTTTCAGCTTTAAAAAATAATAATTAAAATGAAAAAGTGGTGTTTACTTGTATTCTTAATTTCTTTTGTATTTGCTTCTTGCTCTTCTACAAAGTCGGTTAGAAAACCAGTAAAATCTACAAAAACAATAGTCTCTACTTCTACTAAAGCAGATAGAATTATTTCTAATGCTTTAAAATACAAAGGTGTAAAGTATAGGTTTGGTGGTACTACCAAAAAAGGAATGGATTGTTCTGGAATTATTTACGTTTCTTATCTAGAAGAAAATGTACAATTACCTAGAATTTCTAGAGACATGGCAAAAAGAGGAAAGAAAGTTGCTCTTAAAAACGCTAAAAAAGGAGATTTACTCTTCTTTAAAACTTCTAAAAAAGGACGTGGAATTAACCATGTTGGATTAATTGTTTCTGTTAAAAATAATCAAATTAGATTTATACACTCCACAACTTCTAGAGGAGTTATTACCTCTTTATTATCAGAAAAATATTGGAAAAATGCTTTCGTAAAGGCGAATAGAATATTATAATTTATTTTTAGTAACTTTCCGTTGCTATGAAAAGGTTATTAAAATATGTGCCTTTACACTTTTTGGTGTTTCTAATTTTAGGAATCGGAATTCAATTTTATTATAAAATATGGACTTTTGGTTTTCTAAAACTATTATCTCTTGTCTTTTTATTAAGTCTTTCGCTTTTGTTTCTTCAGAAGAAAAAAGGAATTACTTTTATTGCCTTTTTATTATTTCTTACCATTGGAATTTCTTCCGTTTTTATAAACGATTCTAGAAATTTTAAGAATTATTACAGTAATTTTTTCGAAGAAAATACTAGTGTTGTTTTAAGAATTTCTAAAGTTTTAAAACCGGGTTTTTATTATGAGAAATACGTTGCAGAGGTAATTGAAGTTGGTAAAAATAATTCAAGAGGAGAAATTCTATTAAATATTAAAAAAGATACATTACAAAGTAGATTTAAAGTTGATGATAATCTTCTGTCTAAACCTATATTTAAAGTTTTAATTCCGCCTTTAAATCCTAACCAGTTTAATTATAAATCTTATTTAGCAAAACAAGGAATTCATCATCAAATATTTTTAGAAGAAACTCAGCTTTTAAAACTACCAGAAAAAACTATTTCTTTAATTGGTCTTTCAGAAAATTTTAGAAATAAAATTCAGAAATCATTATTAAAGTATAATTTTAAAAACGATGAATTTGCAGTAATAAATGCCTTACTACTGGGGCAAAGACAAGATATTTCAAAAGGTTTATTAACAGATTATGCAAATGCAGGCGCAATTCATATTTTGGCAGTTTCAGGTCTACATGTAGGTGTTATCTTATTAATTCTATCCTTCTTGTTTAAACCTTTAGAAAGACTTAAAAATGGCGCTTATTTTAAGGCTTTATGTATTGTTTTATTGTTATGGATGTTTGCTTTTATTGCAGGACTTTCAGCTTCTGTAGTTAGAGCAGTAACTATGTTTACGTTTTTGGCAATTGGGCAATCTTTTAAACGAAAGAAAGTAGTAGAATTTTCTTTAATTTCTTCGATGTTATTTTTACTAATTGTAAAACCTATGTTTTTGTTTGATGTTGGTTTTCAATTGAGTTATTTAGCTGTTTTTGGGATTATTTGGGTGCAACCAAAATTAGAATCTATTTATAAACCAAGATTCTTTTTAGATAGAAAAATTTGGCAATTATTTACAGTTTCTATTGCCGCACAAGTTGGTATTCTTCCTTTAAGTATTTATTACTTTCAACAATTTCCAGGTCTGTTTGTGTTGTCTAATTTAGTAATTATCCCTTTTTTAGGAGCTATTTTAATTGGTGGAATTGTAACTATAGTTTTGTCTTTATTAAATTTTCTACCACAATTTCTAGCAGATATTTATGGTAACATAATTTCTTTAATGAATAGTTTTGTAAGTTTTATTTCTAAGCAAGAACAGTTTTTATTTAAAGAAATTTCGATTTCTTTTTTAATGATGTTGACTTGTTATGTCTTTGTTTTCTCTGGAATTTTGTTTTTATTGAAGAAAGAAGCTAAAAGATTCATTTACTTTTTGGCTTCTATTTTATTGTTACAAAGTCTTTATTTTATAGAAAACAAAAAGATAAATGAGAAAGAAGCATTTATAGTGTTTCATAAAAGTAGGTTTTCTGTAATAGGAGAAAGAGTTGGGTTGCATCTTAAAATTCAACATGATTTAGATTCACTACAAACTTCAGAAATTAAAGCTATAAAGCCTTATAGAATTGCTGAGTATATTAATGAATTAACAACGGTAGATTTTAAAAACTATATCAATTTTAAAGGAAAAGATATTTTATTTATTGATAGTTTGGGTGTTTATCAAGTTGAAAAATTAGATAAGCCGATAGTTGTTTTACAATATTCACCTAAAATAAATTTAGAACGAATGATAAAAACAATACACCCAAGTTTAATAATTGCAGATGGTTCTAATTATAAAAGTTATGTAAATCGTTGGGAAAAAACTTCATCAAAAAAACAAGTTCCGTTTCATTATACCGGACAAAAAGGTGCGTTTATTTTAGAAGAATAAGTTTTATAAACTGCTTTTAAAACCTTTTTCAAAATTTTCCCATTTATTAGTTTTATAATTGTCCGAAGAAAAATATCCTAAAATTTTCTCAAACATTTCTTTTTCTAAATATCCAGGAATACTTTGTATTAATTCTTCTGTTTCGGTTAAGAAAATAGTGGTTGGGTAAGACAATTTACCATTCATTAAAGTTGCTGGTAATTGATGAAAACCATTTCTACCACTTTTCTGAAATTTAAAAGTATGTTCTTTATAAACAATGTCTTCTGTTTCTTCACCATCTAATTTAACAGCGTAAAAGTTCTCGTTTATTGCTTTTATAATTGTTTTATTGGCATAGGTTTCCATATCCATTTTTTTACAATAACCACACCAATCTGTATACACATCTATTAAAATTGGTTTGGGTGTTTCTTTATTTAATGCAATTGCATCTTCAAAAGATAACCATTTAATTTTGTCTTGTGCTTTAGCACTTAGGCTTACTAAAGTAATTGTTAAAACGAATACTAATTTTCTCATATTATTTATGGTCGCAATTATAATACCAAATTTACAAATAAAGTTGAAGGCATAAAAAAAACCTCATAAACTTAATTTATGAGGTTTTTTTTAAATGTTTTTATAATTAATGTACGTTACCCATTAATTTTTTCATTAGCGGAGAAAACAATAACACTACTGCTCCTGCACCTAATGCATAAAGAGCAATTAAATGGAAACCATCTGTGTAAATACTTAATGTTTCTAAGCCTCCAACATTAGCATCTGTACTTTCTACAGCTAATTGTTCAGAGATAAAACCTACTATTTGAAAAGCAAAAGCAGAAGATAAAAACCAAACACCCATCATAAATGCAACTATGTTTTTTGGTGATAAATCTGTGATTTTAGATAATCCTACAGGAGACATAAATAATTCTCCAATAGAAATTATAAAATACATTACTAATAAATAAGCAAAAGGAACCATTCCATTTTCATCGGCACTAGCACCACTAATAGATAAAATGTAAAAACTTGCACCTGCTAAAAGTAATCCTAAACCAAATTTGTAAGGCGTTCTTGGGTTTAATTTATTTTTAGATAAATAACCCCAAAGTAATGAAATTGGAATTGCTAAAATGATAATAAACATAGAGTTTAATGCATTAGTTTGACTTGCACTCATAATGCCATCTAAAGCAACATTTCTAGATGCAAATAATGTAATTACACTTCCAGATAATTCATGGAAACCCCAGAATAATGTCATGAAAAACGTAATTAATACTGCCATAAATAGCTTTTTACGAGCTACAACATCTAAGCTATACATAATGTATCCTAAATATGCCAAAACAGCAAAACCAATAAATTTAAATATACCACTTACATAATTTGCTTGCCATGAAGAAAGTAAATATGCAATTACAGGAACAAATAAAACTGCAATAATTGGTATTAATGTTTTTTGAGGAATACCTATTACTTTTTTCTCATATACTTCTATACTTGGTGGCATACCTTTGTCTCCAAAAACGTTCTTTTTAATTCCACTCCAAAAGAAAATTAAACCAGCCATCATTCCAATTCCAGCTAAACCAAAACCATAATGCCAACCATATTCTGCAGCTAACCAACCACATAATAAAGGTGCAACAAAACCACCAATGTTAATTCCCATATAGAAAATGGTAAAACCAGAATCTTTTCTTACATCTCCTTCTTTATATAATGCACCAACAAAAGTTGATATATTAGGTTTAAAGAACCCATTACCAACAACAATTAATGCGAGCGCAATAAAAAATGCAAGATCATTTTCTACAGCTAAAACAAAATGACCTATCGCCATTAAGATTCCTCCTAAAAAGATAGAACTTCGCATTCCTAAAATTTTATCAGATATTTGCCCACCAATAACAGTAGATGCGTACACTAAAGAACCATATGAAGCATAAACAACTGCCGTTGCAGCATCACGTTCTGCAATTGCCTTAAAAATTTCGTTTACCATGTAAAGCGTTAACAACGCTCTCATTCCATAGAAACTAAAACGTTCCCATAATTCTGCAAAAAATAAATAAAATAACCCTTTTGGGTGACCAAACATTTGTGGGTCTTCTGTAGCAGTACTAACTCCTTTGTCTAACATAATTATCCTTTAATTTTTGTTGTTGAATTTGATTTATTAATTAAATGCGTTTCTACAAAATTTGTCATTTTTGTATATAAATTTAAACGCGTATTTTTTCCTTTGTAAATTCCGTGTGTTCTATCTGGTACAATAAACATATCAAATTGTTTATTGGCTTCAATTAAAGAATTTATCATTCTATAACTGTTTTGTACATGCACGTTGTCATCTCCAGTACCATGAACTAATAAATAATTTCCTTGTAATTTATCTGCATAATTTACTGGCGAATTATCATCATAACCAGCAGGATTTTCTTGTGGAGTTCTTAAAAAACGTTCTGTATAAACAGTGTCATAAAACCTCCAAGAAGTTACAGGTGCAACCGCAATTGCAGTTGTAAAGATATCACTTCCTTTTAAAAGAGAATTTGTACTCATGTGTCCGCCAAAAGACCAACCCCAAATACCAATATTATTTTCATCTATGTAAGAACGTTCAGCTAATTTTTTTGCTGCTGCAATTTGATCTTCAGTTTCATATTTAACCAAGTTTAAATACGTAGATTTTTTAAAATCACTTCCTTTAAAACCAGTTCCACGTCCATCTACACAAACTACAATCATTCCTTTTTGCGCTAACATATTGTGCCAATAATCGTTACTAGCGTTCCATTTGTTGGCAACTTGTTGAGATCCTGGTCCTGAATATTGAAACATTAATACTGGATACTTTTTGTTTTCATCAAAATCTACAGGTTTAATCATCCACATATTTAAATCATTTCCATTAATAGAAATTGTAGAAAATTCTTTCGGACTCATTTTGTACTCAGATAATTCTACTTTTAATTCTGAATTATCTTTGATAACCTTTAACATTTCTCCTTCTGCTGTATATAAAGAATAAATTGGAGGAATTTCTGAAGAAGAAAAAGTATTGATAAAGTAATTTAAGTTTTTACTAAATGAAGCAGAATTTGTTCCTTCTTTATTACTTAAAAGTTTTTTATTTTTTCCATCTAAATCAATAGAATAAACACCTCTGTTTATAGAACCATTTTCTACAGATTGATAATAAATTGTTTTTTTAGATGCATTATAACCGTAATAATTGGTTACTTCCCAATCTCCTTTTGTAATCTGATTTATTAATTTTCCAGAGAAATCATAATGATAAATATGGTTAAATCCATCTTTTTCACTTGTCCAGATAAAGCTATTATCATTTAGAAAAGTAAGATTATCTGTAATATCTACATATGCTTTATCAGTTTCGTCTAATAATAAAGTAGAACTACTTCTTAATGCATTTACTTTATGTAGTTTTAAATTGTTTTGATGACGGTTTAAAGTTGTAGCAACCAAAACATTTGCATCGTTAGACCATTTAATTCTTGGAATATATTCATAACTTCCTAAAGCTATTTTCTTAGTGTTTTTAGAAGATAACGTATACATATGTAGCGTTACCTCTGCGTTCTTTTCTCCTGCTTTTGGGTATTTAAAAACTGTTTGATCAGGATAATTACCAGAACCAACCATATCCATAGAAAAAGTAGGAACTTTGCTTTCATTAAAACGTAAAAAAGCTAAATAATTACTGTTTTTACTCCATTCAAAAGCTTTTACAAAGCCAAATTCTTCCTCGTAAACCCAATCTGTAATTCCGTTAATTACATGATTAAATTTACCGTCTTTGGTAATTTGTGTTAATTTATTATTTGTTAAACTTAAAATATAAATGTTATTGCTTTTAGCGAATGCTATTTTTTTACTGTCTGGAGAAAAAGTAGGTTCTTGAATATCTTTACCAATTAAAGTTAACCTTTTACTACCAATATTATAATAGTAAAAAGTACCTGTATAAGAGCGTCTGTATATTTTTTTGAAATTTGTTCCTAAAATAACAGAAGATTCTTCGTTGTTAAAACTATAAGAAGAAAAACCATCTAAATCTTTTAGGTTATTGCTATTTACAATAGTTTCTACCTTTTCTAATGTTTTGTAACTGTATTTATCTACAGTTGTATTTCCTTCTTTATCCGTATTTAACAAAGAATAGAAATCGCCATTCATAGAATTTAAAGCGTTCATTCCTTTTGCAGAAAAAGTACCGTCCCAAATTTGTTCTAAGGTAATTTCTTTGCTTCCTGATGTATAAGTAGATATTGTAGAGGTATTTTCTTTGCAACTAGCAATTATTGATATAGTTGCTAAAATGAAGAATTTTTTCATTATAGAAATCGTTTTAATAAAAGTTTGTCAAGTTTACGGAAAAATCCGCAAAAAATGTTTTAAAAAATGAGAAAACTTGAATATAGTATATTGTTTTAGCAGATTGAATTATATTTGTTGTTGATAGAATATAGCGTAAGAAATGAGTAAGAAAATAAAGGGTTTTTCTAAGTTTACTAAAGAAGAAAAAATTAATTGGTTGGCAGAAAATTATTTTAATGATAATTTAACGACAATAGAAACAATTAAACAATATTGGAATGATGATAAAAAATTGCAACAACTACATGATGATTTTATAGAAAACACCATTTCTAACTTTTATTTACCAATGGGTGTTGCGCCTAATTTTCTAATTAATGGTGAAGAATATGCTGTGCCAATGGTTACAGAAGAAAGTTCTGTAGTTGCAGCAGCGTCTTTAGTAGCTAAGTTTTGGAGTACAAAAGGTGGTTTTAAAACAACCGTTTTAGGAACTACAAAAATTGGGCAAGTACATTTTATGTTTGCCGGAAATAAAGAAAAATTAACTAAATATTTCAATAAAAATAAAACAGAATTATATGCTGCAACTGCTTCCATAACTAAAAATATGGAAAAACGTGGCGGTGGAATTTTAGATATAAAATTAGTTGATAAAACAGAAAAACTAGAGAACTATTATCAATTACACATTACTTTTGAAACGAAAGACTCTATGGGTGCTAATTTTATTAATTCTTGTTTAGAAGCTATTGCTGCTAAATTTAGAAATGATGAAATTGAAATTGTAATGAGTATTTTATCTAATTACGTTCCAGAATGTCTAGTTAGAGCAGAAGTAAGTTGTAAAATTGAAGATTTAGGAGGTGAAAATCCACAGAAATTTGCAGAGAAATTTTATCAAGCAGTAAAAATAGCAGAGATAGAACCTTACAGAGCAGTTACACATAATAAAGGAATTATGAACGGCGTAGATGCTGTAGTAATAGCAACTGGTAACGATTTTAGAGCTGTAGAAGCAGGTGTACATGCATATGCAGCTCGTTCTGGAAATTATACAAGTTTGTCTCACTGTACCATAAATAACGGAATTTTTAAATTTTGGATAGATTTACCTTTGGCATTAGGAACAGTTGGTGGTTTAACGGCCTTACATCCTTTAGCAAAATTATCTTTAGAAATGTTACAAAAACCATCTGCAAAAGAATTAATGCAAATTATTGCAACAGCAGGTTTAGCGCAAAACTTTGCAGCATTAAGAGCATTAACAACTAAAGGTATTCAGCATGGACACATGAAAATGCACTTGCAAAACATCTTAAATCAATTAGGAGCAACAAAAGAACAAAAGGAAACAATAACAACTTATTTTGAAGGACAAACAGTTTCTCACTCGGCAGTTGTTTCTAAATTTGAAGAAATTAGCAAAGCGAAAATAAACTGGGTAAATTTTACAGATGAAACTGAAGTAAGAAATTTATTGTCTAATTTAAAAACGGATTCAAAACCTGTTTTTGGAAAAATGAACGGACAACAAATGGTAGAGCATTTAAGTATGCTAATGAAAGTTTCTAACGGAAAAGTAAATGCAGATTTCTTTGTGGAAGATGAAAAATCTGCTAGAAGAAAAGCATTTTTAGATACAGAAAATGAATTGCAAGTTGGTTTTAAGGCTTCTATGTTGTCTGAAGAACCAAACACTTTAGTTTTTGCTTCTATTAAAGAGGCAATAGACGATTTAGTTTTACAAGTTACCAATTTTAAAAATCACTTTAAAACAACAGAAATAGAAAATCACCCATTTTTTGGAGAGCTAGATTATAGCTATTGGAAGAAATTTCATGTAAAACATTTTACACATCATTTTAAACAATTTAATTTAGTTTAATGAATTTTTACTCTAACGGAAAACTTTTACTTACAGGTGAATACTTGGTTTTAGACGGTGCAAAAGCTTTGGCTTTACCTACAAAATTTGGACAAGATTTAGTTGTAGAAAAAATAAAAGAGCCACAATTAATTTGGGGTAGTTTTACACATACAGGAGAGTGCTGGTTTGAAGCAGTTTTCGATTTGCCAAAATTACGTTTGGTAAACTGTACTTTTAATTCAGATAAAGAAGGAAGTGCAGAATTTATTGCAGAAACTTTATTAGATATTTTAGAGGAAGCAAAAAAAGTAAATGCTGCTTTTTTAAATTCAGAAAGTGGTTTTGTTGTAAAAACAAATCTTACATTTCCTAGAAATTGGGGTTTAGGTACTTCGTCTACTTTAGTAAATTCTATAGCAAGTTGGGCAAATATAGATGCGTTTCAGTTATTATGGAATTCTTTTAAAGGAAGTGGTTACGATATTGCTTGTGCGCAAAACAACACGCCAATATTTTATCAAATAGAAGATGAAAAACCAGTTGTAAAACAAGTAGAGTTCAATCCTAGTTTTAAAGAAAACTTGTTCTTTGTGCACTTAAATCAGAAACAAGATTCTAAAGAAGGAATCGCGAAATTTAGAGAAAGTGGAGAAAATTATCAGAATGAAATAGAAAGAATTTCTGCTATTTCTGATGAATTTTTAAAAACAGATTCTATTCTAGATTTTAATAAGTTAATTGTAGAACACGAGCAAATTATCAGTTCAATAATTAAATTGAAACCGGTTAAAGAAAAATTATTTCCAGATTATTCTGGAGAAATAAAAAGTTTAGGTGCTTGGGGTGGAGATTTTGTACTTGTTACAGGAAACAAGGAAACGCCAATGTATTTTAAGAATAAAGGATTCGAAACAATTCTTTCGTATTCAGAAATGATTTTATAAAAACATAAAATGAAGAAAATAGTAATTATTGGAGGTGGAGCAGCAGGATATTTTACAGCAATTAATGCAAAAGAAAATAATTCTGATTTAGATATTACTATTCTTGAAAAAGGAAAAGATGTCTTACAAAAAGTAAAGATTTCTGGTGGTGGAAGATGTAATGTTACGCATGCATGTTTTGAACCAAAAGAATTGGTTAAATTTTATCCAAGAGGAGAAAAAGAATTATTAGGACCTTTTCATCAGTTTATGACTGGTGATACTTTTGAATGGTTTGATGACAGAGGAGTTCCTTTAAAAATAGAAGATGACAATCGTGTTTTTCCAGAAGCAAACACAAGTCAGGCAATTATAGATTGTTTTCAGAAAGCTGTAGATAATTTAGGTATTAAAGTTCTAACAAATTGTGGCGTAAATTCAGTATCTAAAGAAGATAATAAATGGATTGTTAACACTAAAGAACAAACTTTTGAAGCAGACCAATTAGTTGTAGCTGCAGGTAGTTCTAAAAAAGTATGGGAATTGTGCGAAACATTAGATCATTCTATCATAGAACCCGTTCCTTCTTTATTCACTTTTAATATAAACGATAAAAGATTAGTAGACTTATTAGGAACTTCTGTGCCTAATGCTACTGTAAATATTGTAGGTACAAAGTTAGAAGCATCAGGACCATTATTAATTACCCATTGGGGTATGAGTGGACCTGCAATTTTAAAGCTTTCTGCTTTTGGTGCAAGAATTTTAGCAGATAAAAATTACCAATACAATGTAGAGGTAAATTGGTTGTCTAGACCAACAGATAAAGTGTTAAATGTTTTATTGAATTTAAAAAAGAAAGAGCCTAGAAAAACTGTAATTTTAAAATCTCCATTTACCGAGGTTTCTAAAAGATTATGGGAGCGTTTTGTATTGTTTTCTGATATTTCTAAAACTCAGAATTGGGCAGATTTAAATAATGCACAATTAGAAAAACTAGCAAATCAGCTTACAAAAGGAACTTACAATGCAAATGGAAGAACTACTTTTAAAGATGAATTTGTAACTGCTGGAGGAATTGATTTAAAAGAAATAAATTTTAAACGTTTTGAAAGTAGAAAACACAATAATTTGTTTTTTGTAGGTGAAGTTTTAAATATTGATGCAGTAACAGGAGGTTTCAATTTTCAGAATGCTTGGACAGGTGGTTTTATTTGTGCAAAAGCATTAGCAGAATAATTTTAAGAGAATAATAATATGGCAAGAGCAGAATCTAACGAATTTTTAACAGGAAAAGAAGCGCCAAATTTTAGGTTGATAAATGCTGTAGATAATAAAATGGTTTCTTTAGCCGAAGCAAAAGGTGAAAAAGGAACTGTAATTATGTTTATATGTAATCATTGTCCGTTTGTAATTCATGTAAATAGTGAATTGGTAAAAATGGCAAATGATTATTTAGACAAAGGAATTAAATTTATAGCAATTAGTTCTAATGAGATTAAAAATTATCCTGAAGATGCACCAGAGTTTATGAAACAAGTTGCAGAAAAAGAAAAATATCCTTTTCCTTATTTATTTGATGAAACTCAAGAAATAGCAAAAGCTTATGACGCAGCTTGTACACCAGATTTTTATATTTTTGATGCAGATTTAAAAGCAATTTATCATGGGCAATTAGATGATTCTAGACCAGGAAATGGTAAGCCATTAACAGGAAAAGACATGAGAGCATCTTTAGATAATTTATTAGAAAAGAAAGCAGTTTTAGAAAACCAAAAACCTAGTGTTGGTTGTGGTATAAAATGGAAATAATTTTTTAGAAGAAATATGAATATAGAAAACGCACAAAAACAAGTAGACGATTGGATTAAAAATCATGGCGTAAGATATTTTAATGAGCTTACAAACATGGCACAATTAACTGAAGAAGTTGGCGAAGTTGCAAGAATTATTGCAAGACGTTATGGTGAACAAAGTGAAAAAGAGTCTGATAAAAATAAAGATTTAGGAGAAGAATTAGCAGATGTAATGTTTGTAGTTTTATGTTTGGCAAACCAAACAGGAATTAACTTACAAGATGCTTTTGAAAAGAAATTAGACATTAAGACAGAACGAGATCACGACAGACATCACAATAATAAAAAATTAAAATAGAATGACTTTTATAGAAAAAATAAAACAACCACTTTTCTGGACTAATGTAGCTAAAGTTGCTATTCCGTTTTTTATAATGGTTACTATTATATCATTATTAATGAACAGTTGGCGAGATATTTTTGCAAGCGATTTTGCAAAAGTTAACGAAGTAAATTTTGCAGAAGGAAAATGGAAATCTTTTTGGGGACTTAAAGTTTTTTTAAGTGCTTTTTATGGTATTTATGTTACCAATAAAAAAATGAAATAACTTATTCTAAATCTTCATCAGATTTAGGTGTTCTTCCAAAAAGAGGAATTATTATTGCAAATAAAACGTAAAACAATAAGAGAAGTGTAGCTGCATTAAAAAGCAGCTGCATTTTTTCGAAATTACGTATTTTCTTTTCAGAAGCTTTCTGAAATCCTTCCACAATTTTGTCCATAGAAATTAAAAAACCAGCTTCATTGTTTTTAATAATAGCTAATGAGTTTTTAAATAATTGCTCATTATTAATATTATCTATAAGAATAGTAGATGCTTCTTCTATTTTATTAAAATGTTGTTGGTTTGTTCTATGTAGTTCCTCTAAATTAGAGTTTTTATAAAAATCTAAATCAATGTGATTTATGTAGTAGTTTCCGCCAGAAAAGTCTTCTAAAACATCACTAAACTCATCCATTATTATAGAATAATTAGATTTGTCTTCTGTGGTTTTTGCATAGAGCGCAAGTTTTGTTAGTTTCTGACTAAACATTCTTTGCTTACCTGCTTTATTGATTATTTCAACATCATAATATTGTCTTTTTAGATCGAAGTGAAAGATAATTTGGTTAGAAACTACAATTACTATAAAAACTATAAAAGACAGAATAACTTTCTTTTTCATTTTTTGGGGGAATTAAATGATTATCAATCAGTAAAATTAAAGAAAAAATAGTAAACTTGATAGGTTTTAATACTAAAAAAGAAAGCGACTATATTACAGTCGCTTTCTTTGTTTTATATAAATAGTATTAATAATCTAGTCTAATTGAATCAAGTTAATGTCGCTTTGCTTAACTTTTTTATTTAATTCTTTTACACCATTAGTAAATAGTGCATTAAGTTTTGTTAATTCAGCATCTATCTCTTTTGTAATTTCATTTTTAAAATCTATTGCTTGTTGTGTAGGAGCATAGTTTCCTGTTCTTGTTAAAGAGTTTAAATGCGCCAACTTGTTGTTTAAACGAATTGGAAAGTTTAGAGGATCTTGCCCACTTTTAGATTTTGTTTGATACAATGTCTCTTCAATTCTTGTAATGTCTTTTACCAAAGTATCTGCATAATCTAATAGTTCTTTATACTTCTTTTTGTCTTTAATAGACTTCTTTAATAAATTTACTTGGTTTCTAACCTTTTTTACATTCTTTAATGCTTTATGAATTTCAGTCATTTTAGCATTAATATCATTAATAAAATCAAACTGAGCCTTCATTTCTGTTTCTGAAACTTCTGAAGTTGGGTTTCTTAAAATATTGAAATTCTGATGTAACTTTTTATTATTTACAGACAATTCAACCTTATAAGTGCCAGGTAATGCCATTGGGCCATTTAAAGATGCCCACCAAAGAATCATTCCTTTTACAGATTCTGCACCTGTATACATCATATTCCAATAGAAAACATTGTTTCCATCTTCCACTTTTAAAATTTCCTCTTTATTTTCTTTATTAGGTTTTGTTGAAAATTTCTTTATTAAATTATTATTAATATCGAAGAAGGCTAAAGAAATAGTGTCTTTTTTATTTTCTTCCTTAACAAAGTAATTTATAGTAACACCACCTGGATGATTTGTACCTGCAGTTCTAGAAGTTCTTCCATTACCACCACTTAAATTATAAGCGTCCATTGGTTTATATAAAACCACATTTTCTTTAGTTATAGAAGTGTTTATTTGATGAAGAGGTGTTAAATCATCAATAATCCAAAGTGCTCTACCTTGTGTTGCCGCAATTAAATTATCATTTTTTATTGCCAAATCTGTAATTGGTACAATTGGTAAGTTCTGTTGAAAAGTTTCCCAATTATTTCCATCATCAAAAGAGATATACATTCCTTTTTCTGTACCAGCATACAATAATCCTTTTCTTTTAGGATCCGCTCTTAAAGCTCTTGTAAAATCTTCTTCAGCAATTCCGTTTGTAATTTGTTGCCAAGTTTTACCGTAATTTTCTGTTTTGTAGATGTAAGGTTTATAATCTCCAGATTTATATTTTGTACCAACAATGTATGCACTTCCTTTAACAAACGGATTTACTTCAATACAATTAATCATCATCCATTCTGGCATTTTTTTAGGAGTAACATTACTCCAAGTATCACCATTATTTCTAGAAACATGTACCAAACCATCGTCTGAGCCAGTCCAAATTAAGCCAGGTTCTAAAGTAGATTCTGTTGCAGCAAAAATAGTTCCATAATACTCTACACTTGTATTGTCTTTTGTAATTGGTCCTCCAGAAGAACCTAATGTTTTAGGATCGTTTCTAGTTAAATCTGGACTAATTAATTTCCAAGATTGTCCTTCATTTTCTGTAACATGTAAATGATTAGATGCTGCATACAAACGTTTTTTGTTATTCTGTGAGAAGAAAATAGGAAAATTCCATTGAAAACGATACTTAAAATCTTCTGCTCCATGACCCATTGGGTCGTCTGGCCAAACGTTAATAGCTCTTGTTTCCCCAGTTTTATGATTTTTTCTAGTTAATAAACCACCGTAACTTCCACCATAAACAATATCATTATTTAAAGGATCTACAGCAATATGTGCACTTTCTCCTCCAGCTGTTCCTTCCCAATCAGAATCTGTAATAAATCTTCCTGCAGTTCTATGAGAAATTCTAATGGTAGAATTGTCTTGTTGCGCTGCTAAAATTCTGTACGGAAAATGATTATCTGTTGTAACTCTATAAAATTGAGAAGTTGGTTGGTTGTTCATTGTGCTCCAGTTTTCACCAGCATCAAAAGAAACTTGTGCACCACCATCATCACCAATAATCATTCTTTGGTTATCTTCTGGGGCAATCCATAAATCATGATGATCTCCATGAGGAGCATTGTATCTCGCGTATGTTTTTCCTCCGTCTGTAGATTTATGATAGTTTACATTTAAAACATATAAAATATCTTCATCTTGTGTATCTGCATATAAACGTGTGTAATACCAAGCTCTCTGTCTTAGTTTTCTTTCAGAATTAATTAGTTTCCAAGTTTTACCTGCATCTGTAGATTTGTATACACCACCTTTTTTATTTTCAATTAAAGTATATACAATGTCAGAATTTACTGGAGAAACAGTAACGCCGCTAATTCCCCAAATGCCTTCTGGTAAACCTTTATTAGTAGAAATGTTTGTCCAAGTTTCTCCTTCATCTGTACTTTTCCATAAAGCAGAACCATCACCACCAGAAGATAAACTATAAGGTGTTCTTCTAATATTCCAAGTTGTTGCGTATAAAATTCTAGAATTATTAGGATCTATAATTAAATCTACAACACCAGAATTTTCATTAGAAAACAATACTTTTTTCCAGTTTTCTCCACCATCAATAGATTTGTAAACTCCTCTTTCTTTTGTTGGTTTGTATAAATCTCCCATAACACCAGCAAAAACAATATCTGGGTTTTTTGGGTGAATTCTCATTCTAGGAATATGGCGTGAGTTTTTTAGACCAACATATTTCCATGTTTTTCCTGCATTTTCAGATTTCCAAATTCCATCTCCAGAAGAAACATTTCCACGAACAGTTTTTTCTCCCATTCCTACGTAAATAACATTGTTGTCAGATTCTGAAACAGCAACTGCTCCTACAGAACCGCCAAAAAAACCGTCAGAAATATTCTGCCAAGTATTACCAGCATCATTTGTTTTCCAAACGCCACCACCAGTTGCGCCCATGTAAAATAAATTTGCTTTATTGGCAACACCTGTAACTGCAGCACTTCTACCACCTCTAAAAGGACCAATATTTCTCCATTTTACAGCGCTAAAATATTCGCTAGAAACTTTGTTAGCATTTTTTTGTGCATTAACTTTGGCATTCGCAGATAGAAATATGCAAAAAGCCAGAAAAAGAATTTTTTTCATGTAGGTTAGTTGTAGTTTTAAGGTTTAAAAATAAGAATTAAAATCAGTTTTTAGAATGGACATATTGTTAAATGTTTTAGAGAATAAAAAAATTAATGAAGAAATAATAATTTCTGGTTCTAAAAGTGAATCGAATAGATTACTGATTTTACAAAACTTATTTCCAGAGATTTCTATTGAAAATTTATCAGATTCAGACGATTCTATACATATGCAGCATGCACTTTCTACAAAAAAAGAAACTGTAGATATTGGACATGCAGGAACTGCAATGCGTTTTTTAACATCTTATTTTGCTGTTAAAAGCGGAAGAGAAGTTGTTTTAACAGGTTCTGAGAGAATGCAAAACAGACCAATTGAAATTTTGGTAAATGCATTAAAAGATTTGGGTGCAGAAATTTCTTATGAAGACAAAGTTGGTTACCCTCCAATTAGAATTAAAGGAAAAAAGATTACAAAAAATAAAGTACAAATTAACGGAAATGTAAGTAGCCAATACATTTCTTCTATGTTATTAATTGCATCTAAATTAGAAAATGGTTTAGAAATTGAATTAATGGGCAAAATTACTTCAATTCCTTATATTAATATGACGTTAAGTCTATTAAACCAATTAGGTATAGAAACAAGTTTTGAGGGAAATGTAATAAAAGTGCTTCCTAAGAAAACGATAGAAAAACAAACGGTTGTTGTAGAATCAGATTGGTCTTCTGCAAGTTATTTTTATTCAATTATAGCTTCCTCAGAAATAGGTTCATCAATTCAATTAACAGCTTATAAAAAAGAAAGTTTACAAGGAGATTCTTCATTGGCAGAAATTTATACTCATTTTGGAGTAGAAACTATTTTTGGTCAAGACATTATAACTCTAAAAAAAGTTAAAGAAGCTAACTTAGAAACTTTAGAAATAGATCTTAAAAATGCACCAGATATTGCACAAACAATAGCAGTAACATGTTTTTCTGAAGGAATTTCTTGTAATTTAACAGGTTTACACACTTTAAAAATTAAAGAAACAGACAGGTTAGAAGCTTTAAAAGAAGAATTAACAAATTTAGGAGCAACTATTTCTGTTACAAACGAGAGTTTACATTTAGAAAAATCTTTAGTCATAAATAAAAATATTGCTATAAAAACATATAATGATCATAGAATGGCAATGGCTTTTGCACCTTTAGCTTTAAAGGTTCCTATTAAAATTTTAAATGCAGAAGTGGTTACAAAATCGTTTCAAAAATTTTGGGAAGACATGCAACAAATTGGTATTAAGGTAGAAGAAGTGTAAATAAAAGGCGAAACACTTGACAACGCCTATTCCGATATCGTATATTTGCAGCTTTAAGAAGATACACATATATGAAATTATCGCACTTTGAATTTGAATTGCCAGAAGAGTTATTGGCAATTTATCCTGCTGAACATAGAGATGAGTCTCGTTTAATGGTATTAAACAGAGCAGAAGGAACAATTGAGCATAAACAGTTTAAAGATGTTATAAATTACTTTGATGAAGGTGATGTTATGATGTTAAATAACACCAAGGTTTTTCCTGCAAGAATGTTTGGAAACAAAGAAAAAACTGGTGCTAGAATTGAAGTTTTCTTATTAAGAGAATTAAATGCAGAAAATAGATTATGGGATGTATTGGTAGATCCTGCAAGAAAAATTAGAATTGGAAACAAATTATTTTTTGGTGAAGACGATAGTTTAGTAGCAGAGGTAATAGACAATACAACCTCTAGAGGTAGAACTTTACGTTTCTTATTTGATGGTTCTTATGAAGAGTTTAGAGCTAAGTTATTAGAACTTGGTCAAACACCTTTACCTAAGGCAATTAATAGAGAAGTAGAAGCTTCAGATGAAGAAAGATACCAAACTATTTTTGCTAAAAATGAAGGAGCTGTAGCTGCACCAACTGCAGGTTTACACTTTTCTAAACATTTATTAAAGCGTTTAGAAATTAAAGGAGTAGATTTTGCTGAAATGACTTTACATGTTGGTTTAGGAACTTTTAGTGCTGTAGAGGTAGAAGATTTATCTAAACATAAAATGGATTCTGAGCAAATTATTATTCCTGAAGCGTCTGCTACAATGATTAATAAAGCTAAAAAAGAAAAAAGAAGAATTTGTGCTGTTGGTACAACTGTAATGAGAACAGTAGAATCTTCTGTTTCTTCTAAACAAGAATTAAATGCTTTTGAAGGTTGGACAAATAAATTTATTTTTCCTCCTCATGAGTTTAGTATTGCAAATGCAATGATTACCAATTTTCATGAACCAAAATCTACCCTGTTAATGCAAGCAGCAGCTTTTGGTGGTTATGATTTTGTAATGGATGCTTACAAAGTAGCAATTAAAGAAGGTTATAAATTCTCTACTTATGGAGATGCTATGCTAATTATATAATTCAATTTTTTATTGAAACAACAAAACCTCGCATTTTTAATGCGAGGTTTTGTATTTTTGCAATCTAATGGAAGTTAAAAAAAGAGACATAAGAGCATTAACAAAAGAAGAATTAAGATTCTTTTTTGTTGAAAACAACGATAAAGCTTTTCGAGGTAACCAAGTTTATGAATGGCTTTGGAGTAAGTCTTTACATACGTTTGAAGATATGACAAACATTTCTAAGCAAACAAGAGAAATGTTAGAGGCAAACTTTGTTATCAATCATATCAAAGTAGATTCCATGCAGAAAAGTAATGATGGAACTATTAAAAACGGAATTAAACTGCACGATGGTTTAGTTGTAGAATCTGTGTTAATTCCTACAGAAAAAAGAACAACAGCATGTGTTTCTAGTCAGGTTGGTTGTAGTTTAGATTGTAAATTCTGTGCAACATCTCGTTTAAAGAGAATGCGAAATTTAAATCCAGATGAAATTTACGACCAAGTTGTAGTAATAGACAAACAAAGTAGATTATATCACAATCGTAAACTAACAAATATTGTTTTTATGGGAATGGGAGAACCATTAATGAACTATAAAAACGTAATGAAATCTATAGAAAAAATAACTTCTCCAGAAGGTTTAGGTATGTCTTCTAAAAGAATTACTGTTTCTACTTCTGGTGTGCCAAAAATGATTAAAATGATGGCAGATGAAGAGGTTAAATTTAATTTAGCTGTTTCTTTACATTCTGCAATAGATAAAGTTAGAACATCTATTATGCCATTTAATGAAACCTTTCCTTTAAATGATTTAAAAGAATCTTTAGAATATTGGTATGAGAAAACTGGAAGAACAATTACTTACGAATACATTGTTTGGGACGGAATTAACGATAAAAAAGAAGACATTAAAGCATTAGTTGCTTTTTGTAAAGCCGTGCCTTGTAAAGTGAATTTGATAGAATACAATCCTATAGACGATGGAGAGTTTCAACAAGCACACTCATCTGCAATAAATAATTATATTTCTAACTTAGAAATGCATGATATTACTGTAAATGTTAGAAGAAGTAGAGGTAAAGATATTGATGCTGCCTGTGGACAATTAGCCAACAAAGCTTAATTATTATTCAGAAAATTCATGAAGCCAGTAGAACTTATAAAACTTCCTATTAAAAATGAAATGGAACTCTTTGAAGAAAAGTTCAAAGAAGCTATGCTTTCTAAAGTACCTCTTTTAAATAGAATTACATATTATATAGTTCGTAGAAAAGGGAAACAAATGCGACCAATGTTTGTTTTTTTAGTAGCAAAAATGGTTTCTAATGGCGGTTTTGATGAAAGAACTTATAGAGGAGCATCTGTTGTAGAGTTAATTCATACAGCAACTTTAGTGCATGATGATGTTGTTGATGATAGTAATAGACGTAGAGGTTTTTTCTCTGTTAATGCACTTTGGAAAAATAAAATAGCAGTTCTTGTAGGAGATTTTATGTTATCTAAAGGATTATTATTGTCTATAGATAATGAAGATTTTGATTTATTGAAATTGATTTCAATTGCCGTTCGTGAAATGAGCGAAGGTGAATTACTTCAAATAGAAAAAGCTAGAAAATTAGATATTACAGAAGCTGTATATTTTGATATTATTAGAAAAAAAACAGCAACATTAATTGCGGCGTGTTGTGGTATTGGTGCTGCATCTGTAGGTGCAAACCAAGATTGTGTAAGAAAAATGAGAAAGTTTGGAGAATACATTGGTATTGCTTTTCAAATTAAAGATGACTTATTTGACTACACAGAAGCAAACATAGGAAAGCCAACAGGAATAGATATTAAAGAGCAAAAAATGACATTGCCTTTAATTTATACATTAAATAATTGCTCTAATAAAGAAAAAGCTTGGTTAATAAATTCTGTTAAAAAGCATAATAAAAACAAGAAAAGAGTAAAAGAAGTTATTGCTTTTGTAAAACAAAACGGAGGTATAGAATATACAACCAATAAGATGAATGACTATAAAAGTAAAGCTTTGGCAATACTTTCAGATTTTCCTGATTCTGAATATAAAAATTCTTTAATAACTATGATAGATTACGTTGTAGAGCGTAAAATATAGTTATAACTTTTTTTCTGAAGAAATAAACATTTTAATCCCTATTATAGTTCTAATAATTCATCTACAAACTCTCTAGAATTAGATAATCTTGGTACTTTGTGTTGACCGCCTAATTTATTTTTTTTCTTTAACCAACTATAAAATAAACCTGGTTTTGCTTGGTGAACTTTTGGTGCCATTAAGGTAATATTTAAATAACGTTTTGCTTCATAATCAGAATTTATAGACTTTAAAGCATTGTCTAAAACTTCAGAGAAGTATCCCATAGAATCTGGTTTTGTACTAAATTCTATAATCCATTCATGACCACCTTTTTCTTTTCCTTGCATAAAAATGGGTCCCACAGTATAATCAGAAATGGTAGCCGCTGTTTTTTCACAAGCAAGTTTTAAAGCATCTTCCACGTTTTCAATGTTCAGCTCTTCCCCAAAAACATTTATGTAATGTTTTGTTCTACCTGTAATTTTAATTCTGTAAGGTTCTAAAGATGTAAAACGGATAGTATCGCCAATTAAATAACGCCACAAACCACCATTTGTAGTAATAATTAATGCGTAATCTGTATCTTTTTTTACATCTGCAAGCGTAATTGTTTTAGAGTTTTCACCATTATATTCGCTCATAGGAATAAACTCATAGAAAATTCCGTAATCTAACATTAGCAACAATTCTTTAGAGTTATTTCTATCTTGAATTGCGAAAAAACCTTCGGAAGCATTATAAATTTCGTAGTATTTAAATTCTTTTTTTGGAATTATTTTTTTGTATTGTTCTCTGTACGGATTAAAATTTACGCCTCCATGAAAATAGACTTCTAGATTTGGCCAAACTTCTAAAATATTGTCTTTTCCTGTTCTTTCTAAAACTCTGTTTAGTAACACCAACATCCAACTTGGTACGCCTGCTAAACTTGTAATGTTTTCATGAATAGTTTCGTCAATAATAGCATCCATTTTCGTTTCCCAATCGCTCATTAAAGCAACTTCTTGACTAGGAGCAGAGCTAAAATCTGCCCAAAAAGGCATGTTCTCAATTATTATAGCAGATAAATCGCCAAAATAAGAACCATTGTCTAAATACACTTCAGAACTTCCGCCTAAGCGCAAACCTTTACCTGTAAATAATTGCGTTTTTGGGTTGTTATTAATATACCCACACAACATATCTTTACCAGCTTTCATGTGGCAGTATTCTAATGCATCATCTGAAACAGGAATAAATTTACTTTTTGCATTGGTGGTTCCGCTAGATTTTGCAAACCATTTAATATCTGAAGGCCAAAATAAATTTTGTTCTCCTTTTCTACATCTTTCAATTAAAGGTTCAAAAGTTTCATATTTCTGAATTGGAACATATGCAGTAAAATCATCATGATTTTTAATATTTGCAAAGTTTTTTTCTTTTCCGAATTCTGTGTTTTTTGCAGTATGTACTAATTTTAATAATACTTCGTTTTGTACATCTATTGGGTATTTTAAAAACAACTCAATTTGATGTTTTCGTTTCTTCAAAAACCAAGAAATTATAGAATTGATAATCTGAAAAGCCATAGAAATTCGTAAGTTTGTTTAGTTTCATTTTAGAACGAAAAACGTTTTAAAACCGAAGTTTAAAAATACTAAAATTTGTGCGATGATTTACCAAGGAGTTTTAAAAAAAATGTTGACTGAAAATGCAGATGAAATTCAGTATTATTTAGATATGAAAACTGATTTTATTAATATGAATCAGTTAATAAATAAAGAAATTTCTTTAAGTTTTGTTACGTATGAATGTTTAAACTGCCATTTAGAAAAACAAATTTATAGACAAGGTTTTTGTAAGTCTTGTTTTTTTGATACTCCTAATGCTGGAGATTGGATTATGAGGCCAGAATTAAGTAAGGCACATTTAGGTATTGAAGATAGAGATTTAGCTTATGAAAAAGCGTCTCAATTACAACCTCATATTGTGTATTTAGCAAATTCTAGTAATGTAAAAGTTGGGGTAACTAGAAAACAACAAGTACCAACGCGTTGGATAGACCAGGGTGCACATGAAGCCATAGAAATTGTAGAAGTACCCAATAGATATTTAGCAGGAATTACAGAAGTTGCTTTAAAAAACTACGTTGGAGATAAAACGAATTGGCGTAAAATGCTAAAGAATGATATTGAAGATGAGAATTTAGTTGAATGGAGAGAGAAGTTGAAGCAATACATTCCTGATGAAGCAAAAGAGTATTTTATTGAAAATAATTCTGAAACTAACTTAAACTTTCCTGTTTTAAAATACCCTTTAAAACCTAAAAGTTTAAACTTAATTAAAACGCAAAATTATAAAGGTAAATTGGTAGGTATAAAAGGGCAATATTTAATTTTTGAAGACGAAACCGTTTTTAATGTAAGAAGTAATGAAGGTTTAGTGGTTTCAATAGAAATTTAAGAGATGAAAAA